>JAPLOC010000888.1:319-28701 GCA_026692825.1 Planctomycetota bacterium
AACTGCGCGGCCGACGCGAAGTACAAGGCGCTTGGCGTCGGCGGCAAAAAGCATGGGCTGTATGCCTTCCAGTCGGCCGACGCGATTCATTGGACGCTCATGCACCCCGAGCCGGTCATCACCAAGGGGGCGTTCGATTCGCAGAATGTCGCGTTCTGGGATGCCGAGCGGGGCGAGTACCGAGAATACCATCGCGACTTCCGCGAAGGTCGAGACATCCGCACCGGCACTTCGCAGGACTTCCTGAAATGGACTGAGCCGGAATACGTGAGCTACTCGGCCAATGTCGATCCGGGGCGGCGCGACGGCAAACCGGGAGACGTGAAAGACCCGGTCGGCGAGAAGTACCCGTTCGGCCGCGTCAGCGAACTGTACACGAATCAAATCGCGCCGTATTACCGCGCGCCGCATCTGCTGCTGGGCTTCCCCACGCGGTACATTCGCTGCCGCGTTACGATTATCGTCAAGCGCGAGCGAAAGATTCGCGCCGCGAAGGAACGGCCGTGACCGACGGTATGTTCATGACCAGCCGGGACCGCCAGCAGTTCTCGGTCTGGCCGGAGTCCTTCTTGCGACCGGGACTGCGCACGCGCGACAGTTGGTTCTACGGCGACGCCTATCAGAACTGGGGCCTGGTCGAAACGAAATCCGCGATCGGCGACGCGCCGCCGGAACTGTCGCTGTACGCCACCGAACGCACGATGCAAGAGACCGGCGGCGTGCTGCGCCGCTACAGCCTGCGCATCGACGGCTTCGTCTCGCTGCATGCCCCGCTGATCGGCGGCGAACTGATCACGCGGCCGCTCACGTTCACCGGCAATCAACTGACGCTCAACGCCTCGACCTCGGCCGCCGGTTCGGTGCGCGTTGAGATTCAAGACGCCGACGGCCAACCGCTGCCCGGCTTCGCGTCGGCCGGTTGCCAGGAAATGTACGGCGACGATCTGGATCGAACCGTGATCTGGGCCGGGAATCCCGATCTGGGAGCGCTGGCTGGCAAGCCGGTGCGGCTATGCTTCGCGGTCAAGGATGCAGACCTGTATTCGTTCCAATTTCGAGACGGTTCGCGTTAGACAACATTCCAGACGAGACTGGACAAGTTTACCTTCGAGGTGTTTCATCCGCCTAAGAATCAGCCGCCAAGCGAACGCTCCAGCTTTGGCCAGGTGTGATGCTCTGGGTCTAGCAGGCGTGTCGGGGCAAAATACTCCGGCGGATAGTCGTCCGGCTCGTCAATCAGTTCCAGGATTCGATTGACAAGACACCGAGCGGCGTTAAACGCGACGCCCGTTCCCGATCCGGCCATGCCGGCGATGATGTGCTGGCGGTGGCCGTCCATCACGCCGACGACGGGGTATTCGTCAGGCGTGTAACTGACCGTGCCACTCCATTCGTGAGTGATGTGATAGCGGCTCGGTCCGAAGTAACGCCGCATCTCGCCCAGCAGGAACTTGGTGATGAACCGCGACGGTTGAATGCGGCCCGCTTCGTGATCGGGGACGCGGGTGGCGTCAGAGCCCACCATGACCCGGTTCCCGTGCTTGCCAAAGAACCCGCGAGTCCCGCTGATGCCGACATGCGGACACATCTCTGCCGGGCCTCCCTCGCCCGACGCCGCCTGCGTTTGCGTGGGAAGGATTCGATCGTGAAACTGTGGATGGAGCAGCGGCGTGTAGGACTCGGTCGCGTTCACGATGTGCCGTGCGAGGATTACTCCACGATCCGTGTGGACCCGGTAGTTGTCCCCCACGCGTTCCACCTTCTGGACTCTGGTCCGGGAGTAGAACTCGATCTTCTCCGAGCGGAGCGCGAACTTCAACAACGACCAGACCCATTTCGCTGGATGGAACGAAGCGGCCGCGATCGAGTAACCGGCATTGTGCGTGACCGCCATGCCGGTACGGAGTTTTACCTCGTCGGGCGGGATGCTGGTCCAATCGGTCAAGCCGGTGTCGAGCGACGTGCGGACGGACTCGGCCAGCGCCGTTTGCTGATCGGCGTCACGTGCCTGAACCCAGCCGTGGCGCGCGTAGTCGCAATCGAACGCCTCACGCCGGATGGTCTCTTCGATCAAATCGCCGTTGCGATAAGCGGCTTTGCAGTAAGCTACGGCGAACTGCCGGGCAAGTTGCTGGCGATCAGGCTCCGAAAGATTCGGCCGCACCGCTGGCAAGTGCCTGAGGACCGTCTGCTCGACCATGTGGCAGTACCGGCCCATCACGACGAGTCCTTCGTTGCGTCCCGACGACCCGCTGGCCGCTTCGCCCATGTCGAGCACGGTCATCGTCAAATCGGGATTGCTGGCGGCGCGGCGAGACCAGTGATACGCCAGCGCGCTCCCGGTAAACCCGGCGCCAATGACGACTATGTGAACTCGTTTCGGCAGCGCTGCGTCGGGGCGGGATGCCCACGGATGATTCTCCAATGGATTTCCGGCGGCCAGCCAGATCGGCGTCCGTGACACGGTCGGGGCGAACGTCGCCGTGCAGAGTGCATCGGGGATCGCGCACCACATCTGCCACAGCGACCAGCGGAGAAACTTAACGAGTCGCCCGATCGGCGAAACACCGGGATACATCGTGTTGATCCACGTCGCTGCCGCGCGGAAGTCATGCTTGCGCAGACCACACAGCAGTCGCAGGAACACGCGCAGACGCATTCCGAAGGACGCAGCGGTCGGCTTACTCAGGTGGTTAGGAATCGGATCGCTCGACATGGAGGTCAACTTCCCCGGATCGGATCGGGTTGTCGCCACGGCGGCGGGCAAATCGCATCCAGCCTCGACAGGTGCTCGGGTGGAATGACGATGTCCGCCGCGGAGATCGCGTCCTGGACCTGTTCCAGCGACTTGACGCCGACAATCAGCGAACTCATCGCGGGTTGCGCGAGGGTCCAGGCCAGTGAGTAATGCGCCATCGGCAAGCCGGCCTCGGCGGCGAGCCCGGCGACTGCTTCCAGCCGGTCGAACAGTGCGTCGTCCTGGTTCCAGACCCACTCAGGTTTTTCGGCGGCGCGTGAGCCGGCCGGCGGTGGCTGGCCGCGGCGATACTTGCCGGTCAGAAGGCCGCCTTGCAGCGACTGGTACGGCGTGACGCCGATGCCGTGCTGCTGACAGAACGGCAGGTCGTTCTGAAACTCCCGCCGCAACAGGCTAAAGGGAATCTGTGAACTGACCACGGGCGGCAATTGCTTCCGGTCCGCCAGCCACAACATCTCGCAGAGTTGCGATGCCGCATGATTCGACACGCCAAAGTAGCGGATCTTGCCCTGATGTAACGCCGTGTCGATCGCCCGCAGAGTGACCTCCAGCGGAACGTGCTTGTCCGGCCAGTGGATGATGTAATGATCGATGGTCTCGGTCTGCAGCCGTTTCAGACTGCGTTCCAACTCGCGCAGGATGTGAACCGCCGATAATCCGCGATCTTGCGGCCCGGGCCCAACCGGGGCGGCCACCTTGGTCGCCAGGATCACTCGATCGCGTCGATCACGGAGTGCTTTGCCCACGATCTCCTCAGCGACCCCGCCAGGGCTGCCGAGATAGCGCGCGTACCCTTCATAGACGTTTGCCGTGTCAATGAAGTTGATCCCCAAATCGATGGCGGCGTGAATGAGATGGATTGCGTCCGGCTCACCGACGGGCGTGCCGAAGGTCATGGTGCCCAGGCAAATGGGCGAGACCAGCAGGCCGCTGGAACCGAGTGGTCGAAGTTGCATGATCGTCACCTCGAATACGTGGAGCTGTTTATTGCTTTTCCCAGGCTGGCAATCGCTCGGCGTAGTCACACGCCTGGGCGACGAAGTCGATACCCACAGATTGTTTCCACGCTTTTAGCAACTGGTTGAAGATCGGCCCGGGTTTGCCATCTCCGATCGTCTGTCCTTCGAAGGTGGTCGCGTGGACCAAGGCGTAGGTCGTGGCGGTGCAGAAGATCTCGTCGGCCTGCAGCGCCTCATAACGGCCAAGATTGGTTTCTCGGACCGGGAGGCCTGATTCGCGAGCCAACTCGATGGTCGTCGCGCGGCTCACTCCCAGCAGGATGTTCCGCGGTTCGGGAGTCAGAAGTTCGCCGTTCCTGACGAGAAAAATGTTCCAACCGGGTCCCTCGGCGAGGAACCCGTCGGGATCGAGCAGCACGGGCCAGCGACCTGCGCCCATCCGAGCGGCCTGCAGATTGGCCATTTGGTAATGCAGACGGCTGCGGGTCTTCGCTTTGGCGTCGATCAGGTGAGCTGGCAACGCGTGTTGAGCCGGAATCACCATGTGAACACCACTCGCATACTTTGAAGCGAAGCCGCCCATATGCGTAATCAGCGGCCAGCAGTTAATCGAAACGGTCGGTTGCAGTCCGTCGGGAAATGCCGTGCGATACACATCCAGCGGCCCGCGCGAGACATCGTGCATGATCTGCCAGTCCATGTCGGCGGACTCAGTCGGCAGGTTACGCTCCAGCGTCTCAAGTGTGATCCGCTCCATCTCGTCGATCGACAAGCCGCAGTCGATCTCCAGCAGTCGCAAGGACGCATCGAGTCGATCGAGATGTTCGCGAAGCTTGAACGGCCGGCGGTTGTAGGTCCTTGTCATCTCGAAGGCCATGTCGCCGTACATGAGGGCGGAATCGAAGATCGAAACCCGGGCCTCGGATTCCGGCACGAATTGACCATTGAAATAGACGACTCTCGATGACATGGAAGCCTCCCGGAATAGAATTCAGGATGTGACTTTATCCGTAGATGATGCTCGTGGTGAAATCAGGCTGACGGCGGCCCCGACCACAATGCCCACCAGCAGCGAGGCCGGAGCGGTCCAGAGAAATTCCAGTCCGCCCCATTTGAAGAAGGAGACTCCCACGGCAACGGTGATACTGGCCACCGTCGCGGCGATGCCTCCGAGCGGCGTCGACCACCGAACAAACAACGCCAGGAAGAACAGCACGAACAGCGGTGCCGTCAGCAGATTGACGACCTTGATGCATAGCTCCAGCAAGTTGGTCGCCAATTGGCCGACGTACATGCTCAGGATCACCGTGACAATCCCGATGATGATGGACGCCCAGCGGGCCACGCGAATTTCCTCGTGTGGCGTCCACTTGACCGACCGGAACCGGCCGATGAAATCGCTGGTGATCACCGCGCTCGCCGAGTTCATCCCCGACGACAGGCTCGACATGGCGGCGGACAGCATCGCGGCAATCACCAGCCCCGCCAGTCCGCCCGGCAATACGGTCACCACAAACCGAGGCAACAATTCGTCGGCTTGTTCGACCAAGTCCGTCTCACTCCCGAGCCCTTCCGGATGCGCCATAAAATAACTGAGGACCGCCAGGCCGACGAGGGCCAGCAGCGCGGCCATCAGAACTTCCGTCAGCAGATGGATGCCAAACGACTGGCGTGCCGCTTTGGCGTCGCGTGTCGACAGGTAGCGCTGGATCGCCATCTGATCGGCCCCGCAGGTGCAGGTCATCCAGACGACCATATTCAGAAACGCCCCCATGAACGTCACTCGCAGGTCGGCCTGAAACCAGAAGACCGGTTCCTGCCAATGGGCTGCCCAAGTGGTCGGCCACCAGGCAGCGACGCTTCCCAGATTCGTTGTGACGACGGCCACAACGACAACCGCTCCGGCGCACATAATGAGCGATTGCATGGCATCGGTCACCACGACGGCTCTCATGCCCCCTTCCGCCGAATAGACCAGCGTGATGAGGCCCATTGCCGCCGAGATGTACGGCGACCAGGACGGATCCAGCCCGAGCAACGGCACGAGGACCTTGCTCGTCGTCGCGTACAAAATGGCCGCCATCCAGACGATGCGGAGCGTCATGAACATCGTCGCGCCCAGCATCCGGCCGGATAGCCCCAATCGCTTTTCCAGCAATTCATAACCGCTGGTGACGTCCTTCTGCTGCATGAACCGCGGAATCAACACCCAGCCCACGATGAGATAGGCGACAGGAAATCCCAATGTCTGCGCGAACATCATCGGGCCGTTCTTGATCATCTCGCCGGGATACGCGAGGTACGACAGCGTACTGGTCAACGTGGCGAACAGCGACAAGCCGATCATCAACGGACTCATCGTGCGACCGCCAAGCAGATAGTCGTCTGCCGTCAGGACGCGACGCTTGTAATAGCGCCCGATCGCCAGCATGGCGAGGGCGTACAACGCAATCACAGCCAGATCAAGACTTCGCATGTAGTACATCCCCGCAGCAAGAACGCCGACGATCCCTGTAATCAGCCAGACACCACATTTGGCGTGCCGCATGCCAACAGCATTTGGCGGGCTTTCTCGCGGAACCTCACGCGCACATCGCGGGTCGGTGGACGACAGCGGCTGGAATCAAGGCCAACGAGTTCCATGCAGAGTTTATCCAGGTAGCCGTCGCCGCCGGTGTATTTTTCCATCTCCGCCCAGAGCTGCATGTACGGTTGCAGCACGCGGACCATCTCGCCCTGGGCTTCCTCGTATTGCTTCGCTTCCAGCAGTTGCCACAAGCGGACGCCGAACTGCGGCCAGTGGTTGCAGATGTGTAATTCGATGGCCCGCGCTCCCAGCATGTGGCTCGTCACGAACCGGCTTTGATTGTCAATAATGCCTAGCCTTTGGCTGTACTTCACGAGGGCGTCTTCAAAAGTCATCCAGACCGGGTTCGGCGTGGCCCACTTCAGGCCCACGAGATTCGGGATCTCGACGAGACTCCCGATGAGGGACGCCGAGCCCCCCAAGCTGGTCCAGTACGTGTTGTAGACAATGATCCCGACTTCCGGTGCCGCCTCGGCCGCCGCTAGGGCAAACTCGAAGAAGTCCTCTTCGGTATGACCGAAGTAAAACGGCGGTGAGACTTGAATGAAGTCAGCGCCCAGACGCTGAGCCCCGCGGGCCAGTTCACACAATTCGCGTGTGCTGGTCGTCTGCGCGCCGATGGTCACGGGAACTTTTCCATCGGCGGCTTTAACGACGGTCTCGGCGACTTGAAACCGCTCAGCGAGCGTCATGATCGAGAAGTCGCCCGCCGCACCTCCGGCCAGCAAGATGCCGGTCCCTTCGCGAACCCCTCCGGCCAGCAGGAACTCGACATGCCGCTGGATGGCGGGCAGATTCAGTTCCAGATCGGCATCATGGAACTGCGTCGGCACGGTGACATAGCAGCCACGCAGGCGATTCAACATTCGGTCTCGGTTCATTGCGGATGGATCCTTTCAGTAAGGCACTCACGAATCACGTCGGCGGCCTCCAGGGCCGCCTCCAGGTCAATACACAGCGGCGGAGTGAACTTGAGATACCCTCGGCCGGTGGTAAACATTAATACGCCGCGTCGAACAGCGGCTTGCGCGACGGCGTCAGCCAAATCAACATCCGGTTCGTCGGTGCCAATTCGGCGGAGATGCACGGAGAGGAACAACCCGACTCCCTGAACTGCACGAATGGACTGCGAATAATCTCGCTGCAGACTGTGGAGCCGTTCCAAGACGGCGGCTCCTGTGCTTGCAGAAGCTTCAATCAGACGTTCGTCCTCCAGCACCTGTAAATTGGCCAGTGCGGCCGCCGCACAAACGGGGTTGCCGCCGTGCGTGCTGGACATATCGCCGGGCTGCGGCTGGTCCAGGATTTCGCGCCGACCGATGACCGCGGAGACGGGCAGACTCGACGATAAGCCTTTGCCAAGCACGAGCAGATCAGGCGATATGCCCAGATGCTCACCGCCGAAGAACTTGCCGGTTCGTCCGCAGCCACATTGGATTTCATCGAAAGCGACCATCACCTGATGTTGCCGAGCCCATTCCACGGCGGCCCGGGCGAAGTCGGCGGGAATCGGAGCGGTGGTCCAGCCCGGGACCGGTTCGAGAATCAGCCCGGCGATTTGTCGGTGATCAACTCCGCGATCAGACAGTGAAAGGAGCCCCGAGTGAAAACAGTCGGCTCCACAATTCTCATAGGCCGGTTTGCCCCACGGGCAATAGTTACAGTCGGGAGCCGGGATCTGGAAATGTCGAACCTGGTCTCGTTCGATCCAGTCGGTTCCGGTCGGCTTGCCGCCGGCTAATTGGGCCGCCAGGGTCCGACCGTGGTAGTTTCCTGCCAGGCTCAGGATGCCGACCTTTTCGCGGTGGATCCGCTGTCCGTGGCGACGCATGAGCATCAGGGCGCATTCGGTTGCCTCGGTGCCCGACGAGAACAGGATCGCTTTAGGATCTGGCATCGGTGCCAGCGACACCAGTTTTTCCAACAGTTTCAACCGGGATTCGGACGGAAACGCGTACGTGGCGAGCAATCGCTGATCGATCGACTCCCGGATTGCCGCGACGATTCTCGGGTGCGCATGTCCGGCGTTGGCCAGGACGATACCGCTGGTCAGATCGATCCACTGATTGCCATACGGATCACGCACCAGGAAGCCTTCCGCTTGGTGCCAGAGCACGGGAGGCATTCCCGACATCGACTGGGGTTCCGCTCTCCTCAACCGTTCGATCAGCGATACCGACTGCGGCGCAGGAATGGGCGTCACGATCCGCCGCCAGCGGGATGCAACCGGTGACGTTGCGACTGGTTCCAGTGAGGTGATGTTTAGGGCCATCCCGATTAAAGTCCCTTCGCCAGCCAGCCGCCGTCGATGTAAAGATCTTGGCCCGTCATGTATCGCGAGGCGTCCGACGCGAGGAAGATCACGGCGCCGGCGAGATCTTCCGGTTCTCCCCAGCGGCCCAGCAGTGTGCGGCGGGCGCGGGCCTCGCGGCGTTCGGGATCGGAGTAGCTGAGATCGGCCATGTCCGTATGAAAATAGCCCGGGCCGAGATTATTGACGCGAATGCCGAACGGGCCGAGATCGAACGCCAACGACTTGGTGAGTTGCTTGAGGGCTCCCTTGGCCGCACCGTAGGCGGGGTTGTTCGGAAACCCCAATTCCGCGCCGATACTGGTGACGTTGATGATTGAACCGCCGCCTTGTTCCTTCATGCGTGGCGCCAGCCTGCGTGCCAGTTGAAACGGCGCTTCCAGATTCACGCGAAACGTCTGCTGCCAGAAATCGTCTGGATAGTCGGCGAGTTCATGCGGAAACGTGACACCGGCATTGTTGACCAGCACGTCAATCCGCGGTTGCTTGGTCAGAATGAATTCCGCCAAGTCCGCGACAGCGGTTGCAACGGACAGATCACAGGCGTACTCCACCGCCGCCAAGCCCTCGGCCTGAAATTGCTGAGTCGTCTCGGAAAGTTTCTCGACGTTCGAACCATTCAGCACCACCGTTGCTCCGGCCCGCAACAGCGCTTCCGCCATGGCACGCCCCAAGCCGCGCGTCGCACCGGTCACCAAGGCGACTTTTCCCTGCAACGAAAAGAGATTTTCGAGGTACGGCATGAATCGTTCTTCCTGGATTCGAATCGGGTTCATTCCACCACTGGCATGCGACACACTATTCCAACCACCAAGAATAGAAGCTGGCCTCTCGCAGCGTAAAACGCAGACTGACTTGCCGCTCGTGCAGAGATTCGGGCAAAGACTGGCTCCAACGAAACTCGCCCCGTGGATGATTGCCTTTCAGCGGTAGAGAAGTTGCGATCACTTCGCCTGCCGTGTCGAGAACCTCGGCTCGAAGTTCGCCGCGGTCCCTGGTCTCGACGTTCGCCATGAGCTTGCTGCCTAACCACTTGAACGGCTTCGAGGTGATCGTTCCAGGAGTTTCGCCTGCGTCCAGTGACACGAATCCATCGCGGCGCAGCACCGCGAGACAGATGGCACCCATTCCGCCGGCTACCGCTGGAGCGGGTTCCGCTCGATACTTGAGTCCGGTGTAGTAGAACCAGAGTTCGTCGTCACGAACGAGCGGTGCGCTGGGGGGAAGCAACTGCGTCAAGTCGAAGGCTCCGCCCTTGATGGGAGAAGGGCCAATGAACGTTTGTCGATCGGCAACATGTTGCCACGTTTGCAGATCGCGTGAGCTGCGCAATTGAACGAGATGAAATCCGTCGGTGTTGCCAACCGGGATTTTACCCGTTGCGTGATAAACCGCCGGCAGCGCCACGTAGAGTCCTTCGTAACGGAAGACGCCGACATTGTAGACGTCTGCGTTGTAGTCCGCGGGATCGTTGTATCGGGGTTGCTGAAGTTGATCGTCCGCCAATCGGGCTCGGATGTTCGCCTTGCCCATTCGTTGATCTTCCTCGTCCGCATGAATCAGCACGCCGGTGTTTGTCCAGGTCTGGAAATCCTTGCTGGTCCAGATGCCGTGCGACCGACCAAACGGGCCACCTGTCTTCAGGGTTGCGATGAACGTGCGGCTTTGACGATCGTAGCTCAGATTCGATTCGTCCTCCGACGACAGCATGGGAACGTCGAGTTTCTTCCAGTGGATTCCGTCGGGGCTGACAATTGGCTGGCGACCGATGGCCCCCAGGAAGCCCTTGAATCGCCGCTGCGGGTCGGCGTCGTCCGGATCGTAGACAACGTTCTCCATCGCATTGGCGGGCCACGCCGAGTCCGGTTCGACGGCGATGAAGTTGTTCTCCAGCGAAGCCTGATATTTCCATTGACGCAGGATGGGTTTGGTCCACTTCACCCCATCCACACTCTCGGCATACGTGGTGCCGGCCACGCCCGGCGCGGGAGTGGAGGTGATCAGCCACAACTTGTATCGCTTCGCCTGTTCGTCCCAAACCGGAGTACAGCGGGTTTGCAAAGCCGTCTCCCACGGTCGATCCGGCACAATGACGGCCCCGCGCTTTTTCGGTTGATGCATTGTTCGCTGAAGGCCGTCGATCTTCGCGATTCCTTGATCGTCCAAAAACAGTTGCCGATCACCGACCGATACCGGCGCAGTCTCCTGTGCGGATGCGACTGTGGCGAGCAGAAGAAGAAACAATACCAGGCGTTGGCGGATCATGAGATTGCGTCCAGTTGTCAGGAATCACACCGGGATTTACTGAGTCTGAAGAAACTTTTCGAGATCACGCTTGTACTGATCTGCGGCGGCATTGTCACAGACGGATCGCGAGGTGTGATAGGCGAACCCGAGATTGCGGCGATGTTTGGAAGTATGATTGGGGCCCGTGCGATGGATCGTACTGACATGATGTAACGAAACGTCTCCCGGCTTTAGCGAGAGCGTGACAGGGGGATATTCATCGGCGTTCGGAGGCGTCACAAGGCTCCGGCTTGCACCGAAGACGCCGGATGGCTGGTGAGGCAGGATGCTCTCTCTGTGAGACCCTGCTAGGCAGACAATGGCTCCGCTCTCGGCGGTTGAGTCATCCAGCGCGAGCGTCACGGCGACGGCGTCGGGCGGATTCCAAAACTGATAGGCGTTGTCCTGATGCCAGGGAAACTCGTACGTGGTCAACGGCGCCTTGTCGATCAGCATCGTGCCGTCCGCAATGACGTCAGCACCATTGAAGAGCTGCCGAACAAGCTGTATCAGGCGCGAGTCACGCATGAGCTGGTCGAAAAACACGGACCGCTCGTGAATCCGAAACAGGCACCGCAGAGACCGTTCGGAATCGGCCTCAAAAACCACATCACCCTTCGGTGCTGAGGCGAGGTCGAGCCGGAGGTGCGCTTCCAACTGCCGTTCAATCTCCTCCAACTCCTCAGCCGAGAACAGAGCCGGGATGACAGCGAAGCCATTCCGTTCGTATGCGGCAATCGTGAATTCGTCGTACATCCGGCAATCCTTCCAGTCACATCAGACTCTATTCCCGACACGGTTGTTCTCTCACGTCCGCTTTTGTGAATTGGCGGACAAATTGCTATCGTGCTCGATTCTCAATCGAACGACTGCAAGTAGTGGTTGTGGCGAATCCGTGGCTCGAACGCGTACAGCTTCGCGTTCCGCAAATGAAACCGCAGCCTAATTGGTTGTCCCTGCAGCAGATGACAGTCCGGGTTGTCTTTCCATTTCAAGACGTGCCGGACGCTGTCCGTGGTGATCGGCGCGCAGTCGGCCGCGCCGAAGCCCTCGATGACATTGCCCTCGGGGTCGAGCGCCTCAATCCTGAGCGAGCCACCTGTTGCGTTCGCATTCACGACCAGAGTGTCACCCAGGAACACCAGCGGTTTTGTGGTCAGTCGTCCCTCGTCGGCGCCCGCGTCGACCGAGACGAAACCGTCGAGACGCAGTGTCGCCAGGCCGACGCCCTTGTTCGGTTCCTTCACTTTGGGATCACGCACGGGCGGATCGCCGACATGCGTCCACCAGTTCTTCGCGTCGATCCCGGTGTAGTACATCCAGATCTCATCGCCCACGATGATCGGCGCCGGCGTATAGACGGTGGAGACGGTCCCCCAGTCCCAGGCCTTGTTCATTTCTCCATACGGGATGAACGTGGCATCGAGTACCTCCTGTTTCCAGTCCCGGTCGGGGTTCTTAAGTTCCGCCGGCGTGACCGCCCCGTGCCGGCCCACGCGCATCCAGGTCGTGCCGTTTCGACTATAGACCAGTTGGATGTTCTTCCGATCCGTCCAGGGTTTATCCGGTGGAATCGGAGCCAGTGACTCGCTGTGATAGGTGGTGATCAGACCGATATAGCCCCCCTCGTACGGCATCATCGAAGTCTGATAAAACTGCGTCGCCAACGGTTCATCGAGCTTGCCAGGGCTAATCACCGTTAACTTGGGCGACCAGTTGAGGAAGTCCTCGCTCTCGATTCGGGCGACCTTTCTGGTATTCGGCGGACCGTAACGGAGATACGCCACGTACCTGCCGATCCGAACGTCCCAGAACGGGCAACTCGGACTGTCGCTAAACGGGATCTGCGGAGTCTCGGAAGCGGCTGTCCAATGAATACCGTCCGGCGACCAGCCGACACTCGTTCGCAGCGACCTCAGGTACTTCGGCAGATCGATCCCCCCTTCCTCCGAGCCGTCGGGAGAACAGACGTAGTGCATTTTGTATCGCCGATTCGGATCGCGCTCGTGGTCGTCCTTGAACAGTCCGACAATCATGAAGTGCCTGGTTTTCGGCGGGGTCACGAAATTCGTGCCGCGCGCGACATCAACGATCGGCTTTTGCCAGTTGACTCCATCTCTTGAAGTCGCATAGCAGAGCCGATTGACCGAGATCTTCTCTGGACCGCCGGCCTGGCCGAGAACTTCGTACCACAGCTTGAAGAGACGTTCTTCTTTGTCGTAAATGACGGTTCCAAAGCCAGGCCCCGCCTCTTCCCAGAGCTGGTCTCGAATCAATACTGGGTTCTTCGCGTGTTTGACCGGCTGATGCAGGGACTTATGAACACCGCGAAGTTCCTCGATGAGGTAGTCATCGATAAACAGTTGCTTGTCACGGATGATCAACGCATCGCCGAGGATCGCATCGTCCAGATCCTTAAACATTCCGGAGGGCGCCTGCGTGGGTTTCTGGGCGAGCGCTGTTGACCCGCTGAGGCAGACTGCCACGATGACCCAGGACGCAATGCGAAGACTCTTCATGTGGGGGTTTCTCGGGTTTGGGGTTTCGTTATGAACGGCGTTGGAATTCGCGAGTGTCAGTCGATTCTCAATCGTACGATTGCAGGTAGTGATTGTGGCGAATCCGGGGTTCAAACGCGTACAGCCTGGCGTTCTTCAAATGAAACCGCAGCTTGATCGGGCGGCCCTGTAACAGTTGGCAGTCCGCATTGTCTTGCCATTTCACCACATGCCGGACGTTGTCGGTGGTGATCGGAGCACACTCGGAAACGCCGAAGCCTTCGATGACTTTGCCCTCGAGGTCGAGCGCCTCGACCGAGAGCGTCCCGCCAGTGGCATTCGCGTTCACGACCAGCGTGTCACCCAGAAACACCACGGGCTTCGTCGTCAAGCTACCGGGTTCGTCGCCCGCGTTCACGGAAACAAAGCCGTCGAGTCGCAAAGTCGCCAGGCCAATGCCGCTGTCTCGCGTATCCTTGTGATACGTGTGCCAATGTCTTCCGGTGATGCCGGTATAGTAGAAGCGGATCTCGTCGCCGACGACGATCGGCGGGTGATGCGGGTAGATCTGGCCCCAATCCCAGTCTTTCCGAAACTCGCCATACGGTAGAAACGTCGCCTGCTGGGCCTCTTGCTTCCAGTCGCGTTCGCCTCTCAATTCGGCGGCGGAGATGGCTCCGTCTTTCAGCACTCGCTGCCAGGTGACTCCATCGCGGCTGAATGTCAGTTGGTTATCAGTTCGATCCATCCACGGCTGGTCATCGGGAATCGGCTTGATCGTCTCGCCGTGATACGTGTTGAGCACTCCGATGTAGACACCGTGATACGGCATCGCGCCCATTGTGTAGAGTTCGGTCGAGAAAGGCGCATCCAGCTTGCTCTTCTTGACGACCGTGACTTTCGGCGACCAATGGAAAAAGTCTTCGCTTTCGATGCGGCTGATGATTCGCACGTTAGGCGGGCCGAAGCGGAGATAGGCGACGAAGCGATTCAGCCGAGTGTCCCAGTACGGCGCGATCTGCGTGTCGCTGTACGGGATCAGCGGGTTCTTCGGCTCCGGCTTCCAGTGGACGCCATCGGCCGAGTAAGCGACGCAACTCTGTAGCGAACTCGGTTTACCGGTCGGCTTGGCCAGATACATCATCTTGAAACGACGTTCGGGGTTCTTTTCCGCCGAGTCGATCATCACTCCGGCCCCGCCGACCCACGGTTCCTTCGGCTCAAACAGCGCCCAATTGTTGCCGACCTGAGGATCGGTGATCGGTTTGTCCCAGGTGATCCCATCCGGCGATGTGACGTAGCCGAACGACCCGACGGCATCTTTGTCGTCGTGCCAGATTTGGTACCAGATCTTGTACAGCCCATCACGCTCATCGCGGACGACGGCACCATATCCAAACGGCGACGACAGCTTTTCTTCCCAGGGTTTGTCGCGGCGGACCAGCGGATTCTTCGGGTGCTTCACGGGCTGGTTGAGAACTTTCTTCGCGCCGCTTAGAGACTCGATCACGTAGTTATCGATGAAGAGCTGCTTGCCGTGCAGCACAATCGCCTTGCCGACAATCTCGTCATCGAGGTCTTTGAACATGCCAGGGGGTGCCTGGCGGTTTTGAGACAGAGCCGGCGAATCAAGTGACAAAGTCGCCAGCGCCAGCGCGATGGCCGTGCGAACAATTCCGCGCATCGAACGTCCCTCGGTTTTGGATGGGGTTTCGGTTTATGTTCCACGGTCTGTCGTCCGGCAGTCTGGTTGCCAGATCAGCCGTTCGTCGCTGGCGTTGGGATCACCGCAGCATTGCCGCTTTTTTCAGGAACTCGGCGGAGAGCGCTCCTTCGTAGAGCCGCACGTCCTTGAGTTTGCCGTTCAGAAAGTCGTGCGAGCCAAATCCGATTCGCAAGGGGACCCTGGCGTTAAGATCAAAACCCGCGGGATCGAACTCCGTCGACTCCGCCACGCGACTCCCGTCGACGTACAATCTCAACCGCGACTGCTCCCGGACGGCGGCCACATGTCGCCAGCCCGGCGCCAGCGCGTGATCGTAGGTGACGTTTTTTCCCGCCTCGAATGACTTGACGTGCCCCGACGGAAGTGTGCCCGAAAACAGCCGCCCCTGATAAACCGCCATGTTCCAGGCGCGGCGATAGACCACATCGGGCGTGGTGTCGATGCGGCCGACCGAAGTCCAGTTCAAGTCGCCGTCGTAGCGGAAAATCTCCGCCAGCGGCAGCATTCCTCCATAGAGCTTGCCGTTGTAGACATTCATTCCCATCACTTCTTCGGCTTCGCCCAGTCGGCCCGCGGGGACCCAGTTGTCGTCGCCTTCAAAACGATACACCGTTCCCTGGGGCCAGGTTCCCGCCAGCAGCTTGCCTTCGTGGATCACCAGGCCATAGACCTGGGTGGCATCACCCAGAATTCCGGTTCGGCTCCAGTTCTCTCCATCGAACCGATAGACGGCGCCTTCATCGTAGCCGGTGGCGTACAGCGCCCCGTTGAAGACGCAAAGGGCTTCGGGCCGCATTCCACCGGGAGAGCCGAGCGAGGTCCATTTCTCGCCCCCCTCGTAGCGATAGAGTGCCGGCTGATAGAACCCGGTCACGTAGAGCTTGCCCTGGAATTCCGCAATGCCCTGGACGCCGTCGAGTCCGAGCAATTGACCGAGATCAACCCATTGCCCCCCTTCATATCGAAAGACCTTGCCCCCGATGTGATGGGCAATCGTCGGTTTCAACCCCGAATAGTGCAGCAGCACCCGCGAGACGCCGACATAGAGGTGGCCATTGTGGCTGGCCATCGCCGTGACGCCGTTGCTCTTCCACGGCGCTCCAAGGTCCGTCCACTGGCCGTCGTCGTGGCGGTAAACGTGGCCATGATCCTGATTGGTCCAGCCCTCGACCGTACCGGCATAAAGCTCACCGTCATGTACGGCCATGGAGTGAATGAAGATCGCATTGCCGGGCCGGCCTTCATCTCTCCATTCCGCGTCCTGTCGGCCCTGATCAATTCCGAATTCCAGGTGCCGAAAATTCGCCTGGCTGCCGGTCACACCGGCGTGATGCTTGATTGACAGGTTCCAGCCGGTTCGCGTTGCGGAATCGTATTGGCTGATCAGATCACCAACGGCGTCGTCGAGTTGCGCTTCGGTATGGACCCAGAGTGAGATGCTGAAATCACCGGTTGAGAGCTGTGACGCATCGGCCACATCGATCCGGCTGCTCCGCCCGTTGAATGCAGCGCCCGTGGCGGCGAATTCGACGGCTTGCGCTGTCCCGTGGCGGTTGTTCCCAGACGCATCCCTCGCATCTCTGGTCAGCGGCCAATGACCGATCAGCTTCGGCTCCGCGGCCGACGTCGCCGAAATCAGCAGGAACACTGCGGCCGCAAACAGAATGATCGACGAGAGAAACGCATTGCGCGCTGGCATCTGATGCTTCCGTGTTTCCTTGTTGATTGGTTGCCTGGTTGCCGAGAATCACGCCAGGATTTCGCGGATCGGCGATCCGCCGTGATTGATCGCAACGGGGCGGCCGACTTTGTCATAAACAGGCATCTCGTGGTCGATGCCCAGCGCCTGATAGATCGTCGAGCAGACGTCCGCGGTGCTGACCGGATTCAGGGCCGGGTAGGCGGCCTGAGAATCGCTGGCTCCATACACCGTTCCCCCCTTGATCCCCGCGCCGCAAAACAGCATCGAGTAGCAGAACGTCCAGTGATCGCGCCCTGCGTTCGTATTGATCTTCGGCGTGCGTCCAAAGTCGCTCATCACCAGCACCAGCGTCTCATCCAGCAGTCCGCTGTCCGACAAGTCCTGCATCAGCGCGTTGTACACCGCATCCAGATACGGCAGGTTGTACTTCTTGAGTAACTGGAAATTCTGCGAATGCGTGTCCCAGCAGTGAAGCTGCAGTTTGAGCCGCTCCCAATAGCAATCCCAGGTGACGTTGATAAAGCGGACTCCCGCCTCGACGAGACGCCGGGCGATGAGCGCGCTTTGACCGAACAGCGTACGGGTATACCGATCACGGAGCTGTGGATCGACCTTGTCGAGGTCGAACGCGTCTCGCACCTTCGACGAAGTCAGCAGGCTCCAGGCCCGTTGTTCCTCGCGGTTGAAACTTCCCAGTCGGCCCTGCTGGTCGATCCGGAACCGTTCCCCGTCGAGTTGTTGCAGCAGTGTCTGCCGGGTGCTGAGGCGGTCAACTGTCATCTCTCCAGACAGTCGCGTGTGGGGAATGTACGGCATGCCGCGCAGCGGTTGCGGCGAATAGGGATCTTCGGGCGGGTTGTCGATCGTCGGGACACATTCCGTATACAACGGGTCGAACCGCGAGCCGAGAAATCCCGCCGTCGGACCGGGCCGACGGATCGCCTGGCCCCAACCCAGGTAGCAGGGCATGTAGACGTATGCGGGCGAATCAGCGCGGCCCCCGCTCAGATACTCGCACACCGATCCCATGCTTGGCGGGTGTGTTTCTTTCAGGTTGCTCAAATCGGTTTCCGGCACTTCCCATCCGGTATAGCTGGGGATGCAGTTGTGGCAACCCGCCCGGTGGTTGATCGAGCGGACGATTGCCGACCGATCCATCCATTTCGTGTGCAGCGGCAGATGCTCGCAGACATCGATCCCCGGGGCGTTCGTGGCGATCGGGTGGAATTCGCCGCGAACATCGGAACTGGCTTTGGGTTTCATATCATACATGTCCTGCCAGGGGGCTCCCCCGAGCAGATACAGGCAGATCACGCTCTTCGCCTTGCCCGACCAGACATGTTCGCGGGCTTGCTCGGCCTGCAGCAGTTGGGGCAGGCCAAACCCCCCGAGGGCGGAAAGGGCACCCGCCTTCAGCGTCTCCCGCCGCGTGATGCCATCACAGAATTGCCGCTGGCTGCCGAGCATGGTCAACATGGGAATCCTCCGTCGTAATTGTCTTGAGGGGGCCACTCGCAAGACTGCATGTCGTGATTGTGGCGAATCCACGATTCAAGGGCCTGCAGTTTCGCCTGACTCAAGTGGGACCGCAATCTGGTCGGGCGGTCCTGCAGCAAGCGGCAGTCCGCGCTGTCCCTCCACGATCCTTCGTGAACGATCTTCGAGACTGGCCAGGATCGGCACTCGTCGTAGCTCAAAGAGACCCGCATGTGACTCCGCGCATTCGGATTGCTGGCAGCCGCCAGCAGGATTCGATTCTTGTCAGCACGCGACACGTCGGTCATGCGAATGATGGCCCCCTGACACGACGGTTCCGGCAAGCGATCGTCGAACGTCACCGGAAGCCAGTTCCTTCGCTTGGGGACCAGATCGACATCGCCATGATCGCTGCAGTTGTTCTTCCGCGCCTCGGCGAAGGCGAGCATGGTTCCCTGCGTCGTGAACAGAAGCGCCGAAATTCGATAACAACTGTATCCCGCCGCTCTGGCTTGGAAGAGCGGCTGCTCTTCAAACACCGGCACTGGCTTTTTGTCCTGTCGCTCCGCCGACCCGACGAAGTTGGCCGACGTCAGGAACAGGAGCACGAAAGCCAGACTGCCATGAACAACACGGCTGGCTGTCCGCGGCAACACCGCCGCCGATCGACCACGACAAATGCAGTTCATCAAGTGATCCTGTGCAACGCGTCTGTGCGACCTGGCAGCGAGAGTCCAGAGAAGCCTGAGCCAGCGAGACTCCATTGAGTTTAACGCCATCAAGTACTAAAATCAAATTCGGGATCGAAAATGCCGTGGAGTAAGAATTGCATGTCCGCGTCCGATGTCGCCTATCTCGGCATCCGTAAGATGCTCACCGACGGCGAACTGTCGCCGGGCCAGCGGCTCTCACAAAGCCGGTTGGCCCGGCAACTCAATTGCAGTCCCATGCCGGTGGTCGAGGCGATGCGGCGGCTGGAAAGCGAAGGTCTGCTGGTGAAACAGGCGCGAAAGCAGGCACGCGTCCGCGAGCTGTCCCACGAGGATCTCGAAGGGCTGTATCTGTTGCGCGAGGCGATTGAATCGGTCACGGCGCGGCTGGCGGCACAGCGTGCCACAACGGAAGAAACTCGGGTTCTCCAGGAACTCGCCCAGGCGTATGAA
This sequence comes from Planctomycetota bacterium, assembly GCA_026692825.1. Classification (GTDB taxonomy): domain Bacteria; phylum Planctomycetota; class Planctomycetia; order Planctomycetales; family Planctomycetaceae; genus UBA10511. The sequence goes on from JAPLOC010000888.1 coordinate 19,786, forward strand.
CGGGCCTGGGAGGCGAATCATCAGAAAGCTGACGCCGATGTCGCCATCCACCGCCACATCGCCGAGTGCGCCCGCTGCCCGCTGCTGAAGGGCGAACTGGATCGCTTTCTGCTGCTCGAACGGACGGCGGGACGTAGTCTCAAGTCGCAGTGCGGACGGCCGGGCCACACCCATATCCATCGAGCACTCGTACAGGCCATCGTTGATCACGATGCCGACTCGGCCGAGTACCTCATGAAGAAACATATCCAGCACGGGTACGAAGAAGCCCAGCGCGATCTGGCGGCCGGAGCGAAGAATCCCCGCGCAATCCGCCGAACGAGTGCCCAGCGTACGAGTGACAGCCGGAGGGCGACTTGATGCAACATTCCTCGAAACCTCTTTCGCGTCGCCGGATCCTGCAGACCGGGTCGCTGCTCAGCCTCGGTATGGGGCTGACGCGGGTGGTGGGGCTACTTGTCACCAGCTATTTCAGCGGATCCGGGACGGTGCGCGGGCAGTCGTTCTTGGACAAGTCAGTCGATCACGCTGCGCTGCCGAAGGTGCCGCAGGAGTTTCAGATCACACTCTTGGCTAGGGAGCCGTTGCTGAGGCAACCGTGCTTGATGGCGTTGTCGATGCAAGAACCGGTCGCGACAGGTACGACAACTTTGCGGTTCGCAAGCGAATGCCGCTTGAAGACGAGCAACGGCGAGCCGCTCTGTATGTTGACGAACCAGTTCACGCTGGCTGCTCGACCGAATGGCTGGCTGCTCGAATGGAGCGCCGAGTTCCGTGCCGATCAGAATGATTTCTCGTTCGGCGACCAGGAAGAAATGGGCTTCGGAGCCCGAGTGGCGACTCCCTTCACCGAGAACAACGGCGGCTTGCTGCGTAGTTCGACGGGCAAGAGGACCGCGACGGAAACCTGGGGCCAACCCGCCGGCTTGTGCGATTACTCGGGAAGCGGCGAGCGGGCAGGCGGCATCCTGCTGATGGCGAGCCCGGGGAATTTCCGCGAAAGCTGGTGGCACAACCGCGACTACGGCGTCTTCGTCGCGAACCCGTTCGGTCGCGAAGCCATGAAGCAAGGCGGTCGCAGCACGGTCACGGTCGCCAAAGGAGAGGCGTTGAAACTGACCTTCGGCGCTCTCATCCACGATCATCGAGAGTTCGATCCGCAGAGAGAGTTCAAAACGTTTGAAGAGATTCAGACGGTGGATTTCATGATTCCCACAGATCAATAGGCGCCCCATCTCGACAGTTCAACATGAGCACTCGCCTCTCCGCGCATTCCCTGTCCCGCCGCCGGTTTCTGCACACCGGGTCGATGCTCAGTCTGGGGCTGGGGCTGTCGCAGGTGATGCGGATGCGCGCTGCCACAGCGAGTGAAACGCCACCGCATCGGAGCGACACAGCGGTGATCCTTGTCTGGCTCACCGGCGGCTTGTCACATATGGACACCTACGATTTGAAGCCTGAGGCACCGTTGGAATACCGCGGCGAATTCTCGCCGATCCGGACGAATGTCTCCGGCATCCAGGTTGGCGAACTGCTCCCGCTGCACGCGAAGATCGCCGACAAGTTCTCGTTGATTCGCTCGGTCTCGCATGGATTTGCCGATCATGATGGCGCTCACAAGCGGATTCTGACCGGTCGAATTCCCAAGTCGGCGGTCGGTTTCGTGAATGATGCCCCGTCGGTCGGCTGCATCGTCAACAAGGTCCGCGAGCAAGTGCGCCCCGACATGCTGTCGTTCACCTCGGGGCAGCGTGCCGACACCAACGCCGACAGCTATTCCCAAGGGGCAGGTTACCTCGGCAAGTCGTACGAACCGTTTCTGGTCGTCGGTGATCCGAGCGACGAGAAGTGGTCGGTGCCGAATCTGGCTGTCGTCCCGGAACTCGCGCCGAGGCTGTCCGATCGCCGGTCGCTGCTCGCGGAGTTTGATTCGCTGCGACGCGAGATCGATTTGTCGGAGTCGCTCGCCGCCGCAGATCATTTTCAGAGCAAGGCACTCGCGTTGTTGACGAGTGACGCGGCCCGCCGGGCGTTCGACGTTTCGCAGGAAGAGCCGGCGCTGCGGGATCGCTACGGTCGCAACGCGTACGGACAGCAGGCGCTGCTGGCGCGGCGGCTCGTCGAGGCCGGGACCAGCTTCGCCAACGTCGTGATGGAACATCCGGGGGGCTCGAATCCGCCCGACGCGGTCTACAACTGGGACTGTCACGCGGTGAACTGCCACGTCTTCAACGACGCCCGCTGGCGGTTTCCGCCGTTCGATCAGGCGGTGTCGGCCTTGATTGAGGATATTTACTCCCGAGGTCTCGACAGGAAAGTGCTGATCGTCGTGACGGGCGAATTCGGGCACACGCCGCGGATCAGCTACCAAAAAGGAACCGGCACCGGCATCATACAGCCTGGCCGCGACCACTGGCCGGGCGCAATGTCGATTCTCGTCTCGGGCGGCGGTCTGAGAATGGGACAGGTCGTCGGATCGACGAACCGTCTGGGAGAAGCGCCGCAGGATCGTCCGCTCTCGCCAAACGCCCTCTGGGCCACCGTCTACCGGCATCTCGGCATCGACACGCAGCAGTCCTTTCCCGATCACTCGGGCCGCCCGATGCCGATTCTGCCCGACGGCGAACCGATTCGAGATCTGATTTGAATTGGCGATGCAAGCACATACAGAAAAATGTTGCACGCTCCTCAGCATATGCCTGGCGCTGTTGCTCTATACGCAGAGCAGTTGGGGCCAGGAGCCAAAGCCTCCGAAGCGCCTGTTCGTCGATGACCATCTTGTTGAACCGAGCGACGGCGTGACGCGAGTGTGGCAGGCGGCTCGAAAGGCGAACGAAGGAAAGCCGATTCGCTTCTGGCAGCGCGATGAGAAGGGGAACCGAGTCCCTCTCAAGGCGGCCATCTATGCGTCCGCCATCTACGACGAACAGCGAGGCGTGTTTCAGATGTGGAGTCGCGTCTTTCCCGGCCTGAAGCCCGGCACAGCGCTGGAAGGGACGGAGGCCCACAAGCACATGCGGTATGGCTACTGCGAGTCGCGCGACGGCATCGATTTTGATCTGGTTTGCGAACTCAAGGGGCTGCACTCCAATGGCGACTACGCCTGGGACAAAGACATGGTGTTTCCGTCAAGCTGGATCATCACGCGTGGCCAGGAACATTGGATCTATTACGGCGGCGCCAACGAGCGGCACTGGGTGGCCGAGATCTTTCAGCCAAAGCGGTTCATGGCGATGGGCCTGGCGAAACGGCCGCTCGACGGCACGTTCAATTCACATTCCAACACAAACCCAAAACGCGACCGTGTGCGCGCGGTTGATTCGTTTTGATTTCCAACAACCCCGAGTACTGCGACATATGAATTCTTCATCGAACCATGAAATCTTCTCGCGGCGCGACTGTTTGCGGCTGGGACTTGGCGCGGCGGTCGCCGGGTGGACCGGGTGGCCGGCCGTCGCGGACGACAGCGCACCGAGCAAACCGAAATCGGTCGCGGCGATCATCACCACCTATTTCCGCAACTCGCACGCCGATGTACTTCTCACCAAGATTCTGGAGGGCTGGAAGCATGATGGCGGACCGGGACCCGCGCTCAACCTGGCGTCGATCTATATCGACCAACCCCAGGGGAGCGAGTTCGGCCTGAAACTGCTCGACAAGCATGGCATTCGCAGATTCGATTCGATCGAGGAAGCGGTCGCGGTCGGCGGAAAATCGATTGCCGTCGATGGCGTGCTGAGCATCGGCGAGCACGGCAACTACCCGGTGAACAACCTTGGGCAGCAGCTTTATCCCCGCAAGCGGTTCTTTCAGGAGATCACCGATGCGTTTCAAAAGTACGATCGCGTCGTTCCGGTCTTCAACGACAAGCACATCAGCACGGTCTGGGAGGATGCGAAATGGATGTACGACCGCGCCGTCGAAATGAAGGTGCCGTTCATGTCGGCTTCGTCGCTGCCCGTCACCTATCGCAGCCATCCGTTCGACCTGCCGGTGGGGAGTGAGATTGAGTCCGCGGTCGGCATTGGTTATGGCCCCCTCGACATCTACGGCTTCCACGCGTTGGAGTGTTACCAGGCTCTCGTCGAACGCCGTAAGAACTCCGAGCGGGGCGTGAGGTGGGTCCGCTGTCTGGAAGGGAAGGCGGCCTGGACGGCGGTCGACGACGGCTGGGTGGCGGCCGACGTGATGGATGCGGTTTACGACGTCATCCCCAAGTCGAAGAAGAACATTCGCGAGGATGAAGCCGCTGTGCTGTTCCAGTTCGAGTACACCGACGGTTTTCGCGGCGCCCAGTTCATGCTTCCCAGCGCCGGGCTGACCGGCGCTGCGGTAAAGCTCAAAGGACAGAAACCGCTGGCCACCGGATTCGAAGAACGACCAGAGCCGCGCTTCCCGCACTTCGCGTATTTGCTCAAGGCCATCGAAACGATGATCCACACTGGAAAGCCCACCTACCCGGTCGAACGCACGTTGCTGACCGGCGGCATCCTCGACCGGGCGCTGCATTCGAAGTTCGAGAACGGTCGAAAGCTCGATACGCCCGAACTGGCGATCACCTACACGCCAGTCGACTACCCGCACGCACCGCAGCCCGATTTGTTGACACCGCCGAAGAATTAATCGACGAGATTGTTTCTAGTGCCGGTTTAAAGGAGTCTGATTGATGGATTTGTTCTCCGCTCGCCGTGAATTCCCCTTGTCACGTAGCAGTCTCGTCAACGGCTGCCATTCTGCGGACCATCCGCAGTTCGGACGGCGCGGCCTGTTGCAAGTTGGCGGGATGGGGCTGATCGGAGTGGGGCTTTCGGACTTGCTGCGACTTGAGGCGCAGGCCACTGAAAGCGGCTCTCTGAACGGGAAGGCGAAATCGGTCGTCTTCATTTTCCAATCGGGCGGTCCGTCCCAACATGAGACGTTTGATCCCAAGCCCCATGCGCCCGATACGATCCGCGGAGAATATGGAGTGTCGCAGACGAAGGTTCCGGGTGAACTGTTCTGCGAGTATTTGCCCAAGCTGTCCGCCCGCGCCGATCGGTTTTCGATCGTCCGAACCATGAACCACATCGCTGGGCGAGAGTTCCGCAACGAACACGATAGTTGCATGTTCCTGCTGCACACCGGGACGACATCGCTCCCGGTCGGTGACACCAACGCCTCCCTCGCCGGACCGCGGCCTGGCCGGATGAGTTGGCCTTCGATCGGGTCGATGATTGCTTATGCAGCTCCACCGAGCGCTGATGTCGGCTGGCCCGCGATGATCGAATTGCCGCGGGCGAATCTGATGAAGTACCCCGGTCGCGATTCCGGGTTGCTCGGGCCCCGATACGACCGGCTGGGTGTCGACTTGGCCTGCAAATGCAATGCGCCGGACGCGGGAGGTTCGTGCCCGAATTGTTACAGCCACGACGATCCCAATCTCGATCCCGAACGCAGACCTGGACCCGGACCAAAGGCCTGGTGGAACAATTCGAGCTGCCGAAACCCGGACTTTCACTTGCCGGATTTCGGCCGGGCGGAAGGGGTGACGGTTGGCCGTATTCAGGATCGTGACGCGTTGCTGCGGCATCTCGACGAATTACGCCGCGGACTCGACCAGCGGGAGCACGCCGGTTCGCTCGCGAGGTGGGATTCCTACCAGCGACAGGCGCTCCGTTTCGTGCTGGCGACGCGGCCTGGAGGCCAGAACCCTTTCGATCTGACGCGGGAATCCGACGGCATGCGCGACCTTTATGGTCGCGAGGAATGGGGTCAGGCATTTCTCACCGCTCGGCGGTTGATCGAATCCGGCGTGCGGATGGTCCAGGTCAATCTTCGCGGCTGGGATACGCATCAGAACGCCTTCCGAGACTTGAAGGGAAAACTTCTCCCGTCAATTGATCACTGCCTGAGCGGCCTTCTGGATGACCTGTCCGACCGCGGGTTGCTTGAGGAAACGCTGATCGTGATGTGCGGCGAAATGGGACGCACACCACGGATTTCGCCCATCGCGGAGGGGGGAAAGAACGCATCCGGCGAGGAGTTCACACCAGGTCGCCACCACTGGGGCGATGTCTTTCCCTGCTTCGTCGCTGGCGGTGGCATCCAGCCCGGCCGCATTGTCGGACGGACCGATGAGCAAGGCGGACTCCCGGTGACCGATGCTTACACTCCCGAAGATCTGGCAGCCACAATCTTTCACTGCCTGGGAATCGGCCCCGATCGCGAGTTTCACGATTCCAGCGGCCGCCCCTATCGCATCTATCGCGGTCAACCGATTCACGCGCTGCTGTGACGAACGTGCGGCGTGCCATGCGACGAGTGACTGACGGCTTGAGACAATTAACCGTTCGACGAGGAGGCCTCCTGGGAAGCGAACTCACTCGACGGGCTCTGTTGCGCTCGATCGTTCAGGGCGCTGGCTGGCTCAGCCTGCCGGTGGTTATCGATCTGCAGGCCCTGGCAGAGTCCACGACGACCCGCAAGAAGAGGTCGCTGATCCTGCTGTGGCAGGACGGCGGTCCGAGCCACATCGAAACATTCGATCCCAAACCGGACGCTCCGAACGAGTATCGCGGCGAATTGAGCGCGATCCAGACATCACTGCCCGGCGTGGCCTATTGTGAAGTCCTGCCGCATCTCGCCGGGCTCGCGGATCGAACCACGGTGATTCGCTCGCTCCATCAACCGTCGTCCGACCATGTCGTCGGTTCGCACAATGTCCTGACAGGCTGGTACGACCAGACGAACGGCGGACGGTCGCGCTACCCCGATCTCGCGAGCGTAATCAGCCGCATGCGCAGCGCAGCCGACGAGGCGGGAATCGCGATCGGCGCGTCGACCGATCCGCGTCTGGCGCGGGGAATGCGGGGAAACTCGCCAAGCAAGGGCCCTTCCGATCGATCGGCCGATTTACCGCGGTACATCGACATTGGCTTGGGACTCCATCGCGGCGGCCCCGCATTCCTGGGACCGGTGGACGGACCGTTCCAGGTCGCCGGCGATCCGGCGAAACCGGGCTTCACAATCCAAAACCTTGAAACTTCGCTGAGCACCGATCGGCTGACCTCTCGGGGCGAGATGCTCACAGCTCTCGATCGACTGGGGGGCGTAAAAAAGTCGCTGCTCAAGGACGACGCTGCTTTTCGTGCGATCGACGCATTTCGTCGTCAGGCCTTCGAGCTGGTAACGGGCGGAGCGGCGGCGCGGGCCTTCGACCTGTCGCGCGAGCCGATCGAAGTGCGCCAGCGCTATGGGCTGCATCTGGCAGGCCACCAATGCCTGCTGGCGCGACGCCTCGTTGAATCGGGGGTCAGCGTGGTCGCGGTGCGTTTTTCGCCCGACGGGCGAGGCGATTACGACCGCACGATGATCGGCTGGGACGACCATGCCGTCCATGGAAACATCTTTGAGATTATGCGGCAGCGAGGCCCGCAGTTCGATCAATCGGTCAGCGCCCTGATCGAAGATCTGGAGCAGCGAGGTCTGCGCGATGAAGTCTTGCTCGTCGTTGTCGGCGAATTCGGTCGTACGCCGCGAGTCCACGTTCACAAAGGGTGCCCTGGGCGAGAGCACTGGGGGCCTGCGGGCTGCGCGCTGCTCTATGGCGGCGGCCTGAACATGGGTCAGGTGGTGGGCTCAACGAACAGGCTGGGTGAGTCCCCGCAAGATCGGCCCGTCACTTACCAGGATTTGCTGGCGACGATCTATGACTCGCTGGGCATCAATCTCGCTCAAACCTTTGTCGATGAGGCGGGGCGACCCGTTCCGCTGCTCCCCGCCGGGTCGCCGATCACGGAGTTGACCTTCGGTGGTCATCACGCCGTTTCGTCCGCGTCTCTCGCCGAATCGATTCAGCCGCTTCGCAAGAGCTCGGCGGAAGGCCCCTTGGCGATCGTTCTGCCATCGAACTCCACCACAGACGACTTGCAGCGGCGAGCCGACCGAAGCCGTTGGCTCTCGCTCGGGCTGCACGAGACGCGCATCGACGATCACGGCCTTGCCGCACTGGCAGTTTGTCGTACCCTGCGTCGTCTGCTGCTGAACGGCTTGCCGATCACCGATGCGGGACTCGTTCACCTGTCCGGGCTGACCGAACTGGAGGAACTGGGGCTCACGGGAACCCGGGTGACAGACGCCGGATTGCCCCAATTACGGTCGTTGCGGCAATTGCGACGGATCGCGATCAATGGAACCGGCGTTTCGCTTGCGGGGGTAGTCAATTTGTTCGTCCAGCATCAACAACGGACATTGATCGACGCGCTGGCCGCTCTCGATCTTGTTCGTTTCGACGACCAACAGCAGGCCGTTGCCGTTGACGTCGCCGGAACGTCCTTTGGCGACGAAGAACTGCGGCATCTGGGGGCGGCGCCGAGCCTCCGGGAACTGCATTTGGCCGCGACCCGCGTTACTGACCAGGGGCTCGCCGCGATGGGAACGCTGGAGAATCTCGAACATCTGTTCCTGGCGAAATGCGCCGTCACCGACGTCGGCTTGAAATCGGTCGCGCGATACCCGCGTCTGCAGGCGCTGAATCTCGTGGGGACGAAGATCACCAGTGCCGGACTGGAGTTCCTCGCGGAACTTCGCGAGCTGCGCACTCTGCTGATCACTGACCTGAAACTGAGTCCCGCGGCGGTGGAAACGCTGAAGAGCCGACTGCCCGAGCTCTCGGTCTCTGACTATACGCCGGTTTAAGCCGTTTCGGACATCGAACAAGGCCCACACAATGACAATTCAAACAACCATCGAGTCCTTTCAGACGGTGCGCAAAGGCGTTATTTCGCACCAGGGCAGGTGTCATCCGCCGGCCGTCAGCCGTCGCGGGGCGCTGCACGCCGGCTTGCTTGGTCTGGGGGGAATGAGCCTGGCGACTTTGCTGCGCCAGCGAGCAGAGGCAGGTGAGACGTTGCCGAAAGACACAGCAGTCATCTTTCT
>JAPLOC010000889.1 GCA_026692825.1 Planctomycetota bacterium
CTGGTGACGGCTCCCGTTTCGGGTCATCAGATTTCACTCACAAGATTCCTGACGGGCGAACGTCCCACGACCCGTGCCGAGATCCGCCCGCTCCGCAATTTTAATCTCCGCGATCCGGTGGGGAATCCCGGAGCGATCGAACTTTTCGGACGATTCGCGCGTCTCGACGTCGGCCGACAGTTGATTGACGAGCAGGTGGCGATTCCCGCGACCTCAACATCGAATGTCGACCTGCTCGATGCGGGGGCGATCTGGTACCTCAATCAATACACGGCGGCGTGGTTCGCCTGGCAGCACTCGTGGCTGGGGACTCCGGTCGAAACTGCCCCGGGCCGGACCACTTCGGGCTACGAACTATTCACAATGCGTTTGCAGTTTTTCTTCTGACCGATTCTGGCATCCCAGGACTCAACGGGACTCTGTGGCACGTTGTCGGACTGGCAAGGGCCGTCCGACAGGTCGAGCGAGGCCTCCGTAGCCGTCTTTCTCTGAAAGACGGCCCCGCTGCGGCGACAACGTTCAAGCGACGCACTGGGGCAGCCAATCGGGGAAGTCCGTGGCAGCTTCGCAATTTGCCGCTACAAGCTCCGATCCTACGCCCCCTCCAGAATATTCCAGCGGCGAACGTGCTTCGGTGCGTCGATCGCCGCCGCTGTTCCTCCCAGCCGGCACTGCGAAATCAGGTTTCCAGACCCCTCACCCGTCCAGCGGATGGCATGCTGCATGAGCGGGGTGGCGCGACCGTCGAGAATCGAGCAGCCTTGAATCAGGACGTCGGCACAATCGTTCAGCGCGATCCCGACCGGTGCCCCCTCCAGAATTTGTGATCCGGTGACACTGATGCGACGGCAGCGTTCCAGCTCCAGGAGCGCCTGGCGTTCCTGCGGTCCCGCGTCTTTCACGGTGTGGCGACCCGCCTGACAATCTTGAATCACCAACCCCGACAGCGAACAGTCGACACTGTCGACCAGTCGAATTCCGGTACACAGCTCGTTTGGTTCGTAGTCAGGATTGTGATCGAACACATTGCTCCCCACCACGATATTTCGGCAATGTTCCAGCAACAGATTGCGGGAGTGCCCGCTGTAGATCACGTTGCCGGAAATCGCGACGCCACGCACCGACGTCAAGTGGATGTTGTTCTCCTGGCTGCCGATGAGATTTCCCGAAATTGTGAACAGTCCCACCTTGTGGTTTTTATCGGGGCCGGCACCAATCATGCGGATATTCGAACCGCCCGGGCTGTAGGTCGCCTGGAGGGTATTGCTGGCGATCGTCCCTTCGCGAATAGAGCCGCCCCGACAGTCGATTAAGATCTCGGCGGTCGGTTCGGCATCGGCACCGGGGACTTTGTGCGCCTTGTTATTGTTGTACTCAATGTCGTTGCCGGTGATCTGCAGATTGCGCACCTCGCTGTCTTCAATCCGCACTCCCCCGAGTCGGCAATAGCTGATATGCGACCCGGTGATGATCGCCTGGTGCAGATTGACACGATCGAAATGAACGCCGACGCCGGTGTTGTTGTAGAAGTGACACTGCCCGATGCGTAGATTGCGAGCCCGACCAGCGACATGGACCGCGGTCCGAACTTTGCGAATCAGCACGCTCGAGAGTGTCGCCTGCATCACCGCTTTCGTGGCTCCAGACAATCGGCTGAAAGTCGGCTGGGTCGGCGGTTTTCGCGTGCGTTCCCACCAGACGAATCGCCGGCCCGGAACCCGCCATGATCAGCTTTGCCGTCCCCCCCGCGCCGCGGAGCGCGAACCGACCTGATTTCTCCAGCGGAATCACAAGGGAACGCGAGATCCGATAGATCCCCTGCGGTGCCAGTTCGAGAATGCCATCACCATCCCGGACGGCGTGCATGAGGGCGTCGGTGTCATCCTGCACGCCATCGCCGGCGGCTCCGAAACTGCGAACGTCAGCCATGTGCGAATCCTCGAAACCAAGTCGTCGATGAAAAAAACTCAGGAGTCACTCGTCGCGCAGACTCTCGACGGCCAGATCGCCAATCTCTCCCGCGAGCCGATTGACTGATCCTTTTCCGTGGGGATGCAGTCGATTGCTCAGGAAGATGACAAACAGATCGTGGGCGGGATCAATCCAGAGAGCCGTTCCCGTGAATCCTCCGTGTCCAAACGCTTGCGCAGACATTTTTGCTCCGCGATTGATCGAGTAGCCGGTGGCACGATCCCAGCCCAGAGCCCGGATTCCGTTGGGGACCGTGTTCGATTCCGCCATGAGCGCCCAGGTCTTGGCCGAAAACAACGCTTCACTCCCGGACTTGCCCCGGCCGGTGAGTGCTGAGGCGTAAACCGCCAGATCCTGAGGGGTTGAAAAAAGCCCGGCATGACCGGCGACCCCTCCCAAAAGATGCGCGCGGGGATCGTGGACCTCTCCCTGGATCCACGCACCATCGCGTTGTGTGGCTGGAGCCGCTCGTTCACGCAGCGCCGCACCGGGCAGGTAGCCGGTCTCGTTCATCCCCAACGGCCGAAAAATCTCGTCCCGCGTGAATTCATCCAGTGTCTTGCCCGAGACCCGTTCGACAACTTTCCCCAGAACCAAAAAACCGACGTCGCTGTATTGAAATTTCTCACCCAGCGGAGCCCGTGGCGCGAGGTTGGCGATCCGTCGCCACGCCTCCTCAGATCCATGCTGGTAGTCGTCCAGCGCATTGTCGGGAATCAGGCCGCTGGTGTGGATCAGAAGATGTCGAACGGTGATCTCCTGTTTTCCGCTGGCGGCGAACTCGGGCCAGTAGCGCGCCACCGGCTCATCGACGTTCAACACTCCGCGGTCCGCGAGAATCATCACACTGGTCGCGGTGGCGATCGGCTTGGTGAGCGACGCGAGATCGAAGACGGCGTCCCGGTCCATAGGTATCCGGTGCGGTTCGATCTGGCGGTCGCCAAAAGCCTCCCAATACGCGATTTGTCCGCGCCGCCCGATCAAGACAACACAGCCGGGGAGCTGTTTTTGCTCGATCGCGGCGACAACCGTTGGGCCGATTTTCGCCAGTACATCGGCCCGCATGCCGACATCACTCGGGTCAACCCGCGGCAACGGACGTTCGGCACCGAACGTCGTCGCGGCAATTGCCAAAGCGAAACCGACCGCAAGAAACCTCAACATGTAGGGCAGCATCGGCGCAAGCTCCGCGTCCGGCGCGATCCTCGCAGGTGACCGTCGACCTTACGCTGGTGTTTCGGGCAACAATTCCAATCGCAGCACAAGTTCACCCGTTTGCACCTGCGTCCCGGGCTTCACAAACAGCTCGGCCACACGTCCGTCGAGTTCGGCGTACAGTGTGGTTTCCATCTTCATCGCTTCCACCCGCCTGAATCGCCACATTCACGACAAGGCCGGGCATGGGAGCGGCGACTTGCAACGGATCGGCGGGATCGGCTTTCGTGCGAGCCGCTTCCTGAGGCTCCAGCGAACGGTCGAGGACATTCACATCACGCGGCTGGCCATTGAGTTCATAAAACACCGTCCGATGCCCGTCAGGATGCGGTTCCGACACGGTCAGGAACTTGATGATCAACGTCTTCCCCGCCTCAATATCGACCGCCACTTCGTCGCCGGGAACGTGACCGTAAAGGAACGTGTTCGTCGGCAGGACACTGACATCGGAATAGGTCCGTTCGTGAGTCGCGAATTCTTCGTAGACCCGCGAATAGAGCAGGTACGAAACCACTTCGCGCGGCAACGGCTTGCGACCGAGGATCTTCTCGGTCTTCTTTTCGGCGGCGGCGAAGTCGGCGGGGGGCAGACTGGCACCGGGACGTCCCTTGAACGGCTTGACGTCGCGCAGGATCCGTTTTTTCACCTTCGCCGGGAAGCCGCCGGGGGGCTGTCCCATGCGTCCCGCGATGAGGTCGATCACCGACTCGGGGTAAACGACTTCCTTCGCGGGGTCGAGAACATCCTCGGCCGTCATGTTATTGGCGAGCAGGAACAGCGCCATGTCGCCAACCGACTTGGACGAGGGGGTCACCTTCACAATGTCGCCGAACAGCCGGTTGACGGCGGCATAAGTGTGGCAGACGTCGTTCCAGCGATCAGCGAGTCCCAGCGCTTTGGCCTGCTGGAACAGGTTGGTCGATTGTCCCCCCGGCATTTCGTGCAGGTAGATATCGGGGTCGCCCGACTTCATGCCGGTTTCGAAGGGGGTGTAGAACTCGCGGACCCCCTCCCAGTAGTAAGCCATCCGTCGAAGAATCTCGGGATCAAGTCCCGTTTCGCGAGGCTGGAACCGCAACCCTTCCACCAGCGAATTGAGGTTGGGCTGGGAGGTACCTCCCGCCATTGTGGCGATCGCCCCGTCGGCGATATCGAGTCCCACTTCTGCCCCCTTGAGGATCGACGCGGCCTGCATGCCGCTGACGTCGTGGGTGTGGAAGTGAATTGGGATGCCGATTTCGCCTTTCAGCGTCTTGATCAGCTTCTCGGCGGCATACGGTTTACACAGGCCTGCCATATCCTTGATGGCCAGAATGTGCGCACCCATTTTCTCGAGTTCCTTCGCGAGATCGACGTAATACTCGAGAGTGTATTTGTCGCGCGAGGGATCGAGCAGATCTCCGGTGTAACAGATCGCCGCCTCGCACAGTCCCCCGGAGTTCTGGACCGCGTCCATCGCGACCCGCATATTGGGAACCCAGTTGAGCGAATCGAAGATGCGAAAGACATCGATCCCGGCCTGAGCCGCCTCGTGGACAAACGCCTTCACGACATTGTCGGGATAATTGGTGTACCCAACCGCGTTCGACGCGCGGAGCAGCATCTGGAACAGAATGTTGGGCACTTTTTCACGCATCTGCACAAGTCGTTGCCACGGGCATTCCTTCAGAAAACGCATCGACGTATCAAATGTCGCACCGCCCCACATTTCTAGGCTGAACATTTCGGAACAGTAATGGGCGTACGCATCGGAAACTGCCAGCAGATCGAACGTTCTCATACGTGTCGCGAGCAGCGACAGCAGGCGTTTCTGGTCACGGATCCACTTCGAGAATTTCTGCGGACCGAGTTCCAGCAACTTGTCGCGCACGCCCGGCGGGGGAGCCTGCGTGGGATCGTACGCTGGCAACGGCGCGGGTTTCGTACGAATTGTTGCTGGCTTCACTTTCACCAGGGGATTGCCGTTGACAATCACCTCGCTCATGAAAGTGAGCAGTTTGGTTGCCCGATCTTTTCGGGCCGGGAACTGGAAGAGGGCAGGGGTCTCGTCGAGGAAGCGGGTCGTGCATCCCCCTTCAAGAAAGGTCTGGTGCGTGACCAGATTGATCAGGAACGGGATGTTCGTCTTCACCCCGCGAACCCGGAATTCCTGGAGACAGCGTTCCATCCGCCGGGCGGCGTCCGGGAAGCGAATTCCCTTCGAAATCACCTTCACCAACAGCGAATCGTAGAACGGGGTGACGACCGCACCGGAAAACGCGGTCCCGGCGTCGAGTCGGATTCCCATGCCGCTCGCCGAGCGGTAGTGCGTGATCCGCCCGTAATCGGGCATGAAGTTGTTGGCGGGGTCTTCTGTAGTGACGCGGCACTGAATCGCGTAGCCGCGCGTCTCAATGTTCTCCTGAACCAGTCCGATTTCGTCGTCCGTAAGTTTCGCCCCCTGGGCGATGAGGATCTGACATTTGACGATGTCGTATCCGGTGACCTCTTCGGTCACCGTGTG
>JAPLOC010000890.1 GCA_026692825.1 Planctomycetota bacterium
CTTCTGACAAGGACTTGCACCTTGCCGGTTCATTCCACTTACAAGCGCACACCCCATCCACCTTGTGTGGATTGGTGAATCAGATCTTCGCTCTGTCTGCCACGCACGACGTCAGTAACCAATTCAACGGGTGCCACTGGCGATGTCGTGCTTTTTGCGAGACATGAACGCGTCCCGCGTTCCCTGCGACGATTGGCGACCAATCGCTTCGCGATTCGGACGGGTTTCGTTTGACGCCGATCCTGTCTGACAGAGCGAGGATCTCATTCACCAATCCACGTTTCCAACTCAGTGCAATCTGATTTTATCCAGCGAGCGGAAATGGCGAGTGATTCCATCCTGTTCATCCCTTTCATCCTCTTCATTCCCTTTCATCCTCTTCATCCTGTCAGATTCATTCCGTCCGTCTGCCCCATTCTCCAAGCCGCACGACCACACATCGCGGATTGGAAAAAGTTCTAGACAGGATGAAAGGGATGAAGAGGATGTACAGGATTCCTAAGGCGGCAGTCGCTCGTGTGGATTGGGAGTATTCACCGCAGGCACGCGTTCCAACGCGACGGCTGTCTGGTACAGTGGCGTCAATTACAAAAGTATTGCAAGAATCTGGGTAATACTGAGGTCAGAGACCCGTCCTGCCAAGCAAACGTCTCGTTTTTGACCGAGTGGAGTACAAGTCGATTTTTCGCAATTTCGTACCGGGCTGGACTTGACCAAGTACAACTGTACGTGTAAAGTTCGCGTACAGTTGTACGTCGCGACGGATTGACGACGGAACCACGCGAACAGGAGGGACCGAATGACGGACCGACCGGGATTGTCAAAAGGGGAGATGGAGGTGGCCCGCGTGCTGTGGTCGCTGGGCAGCGCCAGCGTCCGGCAGGTCCACGAGGCGTTTCCCCCCGACCGCGAAATCGACTTCGCCACGGTGCAGACGTATTTACGCCGGCTGGAAACGAAGGGATACGTCACCGGGGAGATTCAGGGCCGAACGCGGGTCTATACACCGTGTGTTCAGCCCCAAAGCGTCATTCGCGAGTCGATTCACGACTTCGTCGATCGACTGTTCGGCGGCGAGACCCTCCCCCTCGTGCGGCAGTTGATCGAGGAAGGGGATGTCTCGACCGATGAACTCGCCGAGCTGCGGCGGTTGATCACCCGACTCGAAAAACAACGCAAGCCGGAGGTACAATGAGCATGCAAACGCTCGCACTCAATGGCTGGCAACTGGTGTGGACGCAACTGTGGCAGGTGACGCTGCTGATTGTGGCGGCGGTCGGATTATTGCGGATGGTCGGCAGGAATCGACCGCACCTGGCGTACGGTGTCTGGTTTGTGGTGGCGCTCAAATGTGTGACGCCCCCCCTGTGGAGCAGTTCGGGCGGAGTGTTCTGCTGGTTGCAGCCGACGACTGTCTCGGTCGAGGTTCATCAAACTCGTGACAATGAACAGACATTGAATCGACTGCGTCAGTTGGCCGAGTTTCGAACACAGGTGGAATCGACCGAAGGTTCGGAAATCCACGTGAGCATGCCTCAAGTGGACCTGGGGGAATCCGAACCAGACCGCCTATCGTGGGTGGCCCCGGATATTGGTGAACGATCGGAAATTCCCACCGGGCGACCGTGGTCGACAATCGTCGGAGGATCACTGGCATGTGCCTGGATCCTGGGAACCGTTGGGTGGATCGCCTGGACCGCTGTGCGGTTGATTCGATGTCGACGGCGCTGGCGGGTGGGGGCCGATCGGGAGCATCCGGTTGTGGTCCCCCTGGTGGCGCGATTGTGTCGGCAACTCGGAATCTGGCGGCCCGTGTCGGTCCTGGTGACACGGGAGGCGGTCGGGCCGGCAGTGATCGGGCTGTTCCGCCCCACGATCATCCTGCCCCGGGCGCTCGTCGAACGGAAATCCGCGGAGGAGTTGACGCCGCTCTTGGCTCATGAACTCGTGCATGTGCGGCGGGGCGATTTGTGGATGGGATTGTTGCAGACGGTGGCGGTTGGCGTGTGGTGGTTCCACCCGCTGGTGCGACTCGCCAGCCGAC
This sequence comes from Planctomycetota bacterium, assembly GCA_026692825.1. Classification (GTDB taxonomy): domain Bacteria; phylum Planctomycetota; class Planctomycetia; order Planctomycetales; family Planctomycetaceae; genus UBA10511. The sequence continues at coordinate 2,045 of JAPLOC010000890.1, forward strand.
GGCTCAGCCGCGAGGCCGAGCGCTGCTGTGATGAGGAAGTTTTGGCCGAATTGGGCTGCGAACCGGCTGGTTACGCCCGCAGCCTGTTGGATGTTTTGGAACTGAAGTCGACGTTGACGCCGGTTCCCGCGTTCCCGGGAGTTCGTCCCGTGGAAATCACTTCACAACGCTTGGAGCGAATCATGCAGATTGGACAGGGAGGTCATCGCCGCGCGCCGCTGTGGTGCCGACTCGCAGTGGTGGTGTTCGCGGGGGGGGTGCTTCCCGGAGCGGCGCTCGCCTGGAAGGATCCGGAACCGGTCGTTGAAGATCGACTGGAAGAATCGCAACCCGTCGCCAAGCAGACGGAACCGTTTGCGCGAGAGGAATCGCCGGACCGCCAGGCGGTGCCCGTTCCGGAGCCTGTCGCGGGCGACGCGCGGAAACAATCGCCCGAGGTCGAGTCACTGCGGGTCTACGCTTTGACCGACATCACCATGAAGCTGCACCGGCAGTCGCATCCGAAAAAGGTGTTTCGGCCCAATGGAGCCGAGGCGAAAGCGAATCGCGAACTTCTCTTCAATTTCGTGAATTCCTTGTGGGCAGCCGACGCAACCGGCGACGGAGAACCGAAACCCTTACCGCCGGCCGCTCAACCGGCCGACGCGAACGACCAGAACGACGCCCCCGACGCTCGCGCCGCGGCCCCGCAAGGGCTGAAAGCTCAACCGGTCCGATTGGCGGGGCAGATGTTGCACGTGCGGGCGTCAGCAGCCCGGCACCGTGAAGTGGCCGAACTGCTGGATTCGTGCCGACGGTTCGGGCTGCAACAGTACGTGGTCGAAGTTCAGTTCGTCAGCACACCCAAAGGATTTGTCGAATCGCTGGGACTGCCCGGCCAGCCGCTTCCGAAAGCGATCCCGGACGTCGGAGACAATGAGAGTGTGACGATTCAGAAGGACGACGAACCGTCGGCAAAGACGAAAGAGGCCGACGCCGGCGCGACCGTCACGCGGACGGAACGTCGGACTCCCTCGTCCGTGACGCTCCTCACTCCCGAACATTTGAAGAAATTGCGAAACGCAGTTCAAAACTCGGCGAGAAGCAACATCCTAATGGCGCCGAAAGTGACGACCTTCAACGCGCAGTCGGTGAATGTCAACTCGACTGCGCAGCGTCCGTTTGTCGTCGGAGCGACGGTCAAACCTGACGGCTCTCGCAAACCGACGATTCGGGTGATCGAATCGGGAGTCTGGCTCCGGCTGCGTCCCTTGCAAATGGCTGACGACCGCGTGCGGTTGGAGGTGATGGCGAACGTCAGCGACATCATCGACGTCACGACGA
>JAPLOC010000891.1 GCA_026692825.1 Planctomycetota bacterium
GCGGTGAACGCGACCTGATCCCGCACGGACGGTTGGCAGTAGTGCCGTAGCCGTCCCTTCTTTTTGGCATGCGGCATCAACAACATCGGCGACGGTTTGTAATTGCGCGAAGCCAGATCCTTTCCAAGTTCTCCAAGCATTGAATCAGCATCAAGCTCCCATCGCGCAAACTCTGGTTGAGGAGTCCATTCGCCCCTGTGATACCACGTTCGAACTCGTAACCAGGCGGCTTCAAGGATCGCTTGATTGGAGAGAACCGTTGCGATGTGCATGAAACTTGACTTCCTCTGGCAAAACTAGGTGCGCGCTCCATTCGTGTCGAGCTGAAGCTCTAGCAATAGCGCCGGCACAGGGAATTCCGCCTGCGACGGTGTGTTCCCTACGCAGTTCATGCCGCTTTCTATCGAGAAAGAACCAGATTGATGAGCATCCTCAGGCAGTGAAACTGTCCGCCGGGTCGGGGGTCACGGCGTAATCGCCAGGGAGCTTCGTGGTGAAGTCCGATGCTGACGGGTTGAACATGATTGTACCACCGGCGATCGCGGATGGCGAGAAAAACTCTGGGACATCTTCCATTTCGATGAGGGATTCGATTCTCCTGAATGGAGCCGCCGAGACCACGGCGCGCCATAGCGCTGCGAGTTCGGCAGGTGTTTCACTGAGAGCGTCGCCGACTCTCAACCCTGGCACCGGCTGCGGCTGTGAGTTTGAGTGTTGCTTTGCGACGGAGGGGACTTCGAATACAGACAATGGCGCATCCCCAACACCGGTCGTCGTTCCCGATTGTTCCAACTTTGGCACCGGCAAGTGGCCCAATTCCGGAGAGATAGGGAGTGCTGGCTCGGATTCTTCCGAGATGTTCTCCTAAGGGATCGAGAGTACTGCGGCGAGCGCATCGTTTGTCGAGTTGGAGCCGCTGCTGGGAACGGTCGTGGAGGAAAAGGGGGGCATAGCGCGTTCTTGACTTGGAGAATCGCGTCGGCTCACCTTCAAGGATGCCGCGGACTGCTCGACTCGCTGTTGACGGCATGATCTATCCCGCATTGAATCGCGGGGACCGCCGCGAGACGGTGTTCCACAAGCCGGGGGACTTCGACGCCATTGTTGCGGCGATCAACGACGTCCAGCGTCGGGTTTCCCAAGCATTGGAAATGGTCGAGCCTGTCAGGCTGATTGTCCGCTGATGACCCGCTGCTCTGGCGTGGCACGCTGGCACCGTCTGATGCGGTGTGGTGGGAGCGTGTCAACGAGCCGATCTCGAGCGGCGACTTGCAGCGATTGCGTCATACGGTGTTGCGTGGTCGGCCGTTCGGCGACGACGACTGGATGCGTCCTACCGCCCAGGCTTTGGGCGTGGAATCCTGTTTGCGACCGCCAGGAAGACCGGAGAAGTTTTGAAACTCGCTATGTCCCCTGTTGTGCCTCGGTTTTTCGTCTGGCTGGCGGACTCCGCGCCGGTGGGGCCGAAAACCCGGCGGCTGACGCCGGCCGGTTCGCCAGTGGGGCGTTGAAATGGGATGGGTCCGATTTGCGCGGTGCGAGATCGCCGTCTGCCTTCCGGGGCCGACCGCGGGATCGCAGTGTCGATTCGAAACCGGGTTCCCGGGCCGTCTGTTCGACCCAGGTGTCGGCGCTGTGTTCACGAGACCGCCGCCCCCAGTTCAAAGCAGCAGGTCCAGCCAGAAGTCTCCCACGGAAATGTCGATGTACGTTCCGACCGAAACGAAGTAGGTTCCGGGGCCGAGCGTCAACGTCAAGGTGCTGTCGGTTCCTGGGCCGCTGTCGTCGTCCTCTGCGATCAGCACTCCGAGGGAGTTGTACAGCCGCAGGTACGAATCGAATGCCGTGACGGTGCCGTAGGCCGACAGGTTGATTGTGACGGTGCGGGTCTGCGTGAGTGTGAACTGAAAGAGATCCCGATCGCCGGCGGTTTCGAGGGTGCCGAACGCGGTGGCGCGATTGTTGAACGCCGCCAGCGCGGTGGCTGCGACGCCGGGCGTGTTGACGTGCTGATCGCCGTTCGGGGCCAGGTAATCGATACTGAGTCGCGGCATCCAATTGCTGGTGTTGTTGACCGAATAGAGGTCCACTCCGTCCGTGCCGGTCGGCAGAAAGGCCCAGCCGAAGTTCGTCGTGGGGTTGGCCAGCCACGCCACGATGCTGGTTTTGACATCCATGTTGAGCCAGCCGGTCAGTGTGCTGATCGGAGTTTGGGCGTCCGCGGTGGCCACCGCTTCGATGCCATCGGCCTGAATGCCGCCGGTCATGCTGTTCCAGGTCGCCGTGTCACTCCACGACTTCAGCATGCGATGGATGTTCACCCGATTTCCGCCGTTCATCACGTAGAAGGTCAGGGTCGCCGAGACGATTTGGCTGCCAAACGGGATCTGGCCGGCTCCGCTGCCGAACAGGTTCTTGAACTGCAACAGCGACTGCTCCTGGTTCGACGCCGAGGTGTAGTCGATCTCGTTGATGGCGGCGGTGGCGTAACTGGTAGTCGGCGATGATCCTCTCAGGAAGGTGTCTGACGCCCCGGTGTAGCCGGCGACCCCCTGCTGAAACGTCGCCGTGATTTGGGCGCGATGGTCGACGTCGAGGCTAAAGCTCCCCGCGAAGGAATCGTTGTAGCTGGCGGCCGAAATGTAGTACGTCCCCGCGGAGACGTTCACGGTGAGCGCGCTACTGGATCCCGGCCCACTGTCGTCGTCGAACGCGATCTGCGTTCCTGCGGAATTGTAGAGACGCAGATAGGTATCGAGGTTGTCATTACCGTTGAGCGCCACGGTCAAAGTTCCCCGGTCGAGCGTCACCCGGAACACGTCGCGATCGCCCACAATTTCGAACACGCCCGACGACGAACCGTGCCCACGGCTTCCCAACGACAGTGCAATCGGCGTTGCGGTCGAGTTCAGCAGATTTCCATGATCGTCAACAGGCGGAGCCACAGTGATTGTCGCGCCCGCTTGCGTTGAAAGAACGCCATCCGAAGCCGCGTAGGTAAAGCTGTCACTGCCATAGAAACCACTTCCAGGGGTGTACTGAAACGATCCATCCGGGTGGAAGGACAGGACTCCGTGACTGGGGCCGCTGACGAGCGTCGCCGTCAGCACGGTTCCGTCGACGTCCGAATCGTTCGCGAGGACGCCGGCGGCGGGGACATTCAGCGTGGTTCCAAAACCGATCGAGTAGAGATCACTGCTGGCCACCGGGGCGTCGTTCACCGCCGTCACCGCCAGACTGACCACCGCCGGGTTGCTGAACAGCGCGCCGTCACTGACGCGGTAGGTGAAGCTGTCGACGCCGTGAAAGTTGGCGGCTGGGGTGTAGGCGATCGTCCCGTTCGCCTGGACGCCCGCCGTTCCATGAGCCGGTTGGGCGACAATCGACGGAGTCAGCGACTGGCCGTCGGCGTCCGAGTCGTTGTTCAGCACCGCGATGGAAAGCGGCACATCCTCGTTGGTCGTAGCGGAATCACTGTTTGCCACGGGGGCGGTATTCGGTGTGGTGATCCCCTTCAGCAGCACCCCTTTGCCGTTGTTCCAGGCGCTGCTGCGAATGTCGCGCCAGCCCGCCGTTCCGTCGACGGCGTCAAACACGTAGATTCGGAACGTGGTGGTGCCGACCGCCAGTGGGAGCGAATTCAAATCGAAGATCGCGTCGACGCTTCCCGCGTCAGCGAGCGTTTGAACGCCCCCGATATTCGCTGCGTAACCGTCCAGACTCGTGCGCAAGGCGACGCTTGTGGTTCCCGTCACCCATTCCTGAAACGAAACGGTGAGTTCTGCGAAGTCCGCCTGAACGGAGGCGTCGGGTGTCACTGAGAAGGAAAGGTACTGTGTCAGATCAAGAGTTGTGCTGCCGTACCAGTAGACCGGCCAGACGTCGGTGTTCGTGCCATAGCTGGCACCAACCCGCACCAGACTGCCAACGGTAGTTCCCGCCACGGCGGATGTACCGGTCAGATTCGCGTTTCCCTGGGAGCCAACCGGATCAAAACGGGCCAGGGCGCTGAGAACGTTATTGATCGTCAACGTGACCGAAACGAGGTTGCTCTGCAACGCTCCGTCGCTGACCCGGTAGGTGAACAAGTCGCCCCCCAGGTAGCCGGTAGTGGGCGTATAGCTGATTGTCCCGTTGGCGTTGACGACGGCGGTTCCATGCGCGGGCTGCCCCACCAGGCTGGGGGTCAATGCGTCTCCGTCCACATCGCTGTCATTCGCCAGAACCGCGACGACAACGGTCGTGTTGATGGCGGTCGAGACCGCGTCGTTGACCGCGACCGGGGCGTCGTTCACTGCGGAAACTGTAATGGCCACTGTGGCGGTGTTACTAAAAGAGGTCCCGTCGCTGACCCGATAGGTAAAGCTGTCGGCACCATGAAAATCGGCCGCGGGGGTGTAAGTGATGGTTCCATCCGCATGGAGGACGACCGACCCATGCGCGGGAGCGGACACCACGCTGGGTGTCAGCGGGTCGCCATCCTGGTCGGAATCATTGGCCAACACACCAATGACGACTGCGGAATCTTCCGCGGTGGTCGATGAGTCGTTCACTGCGACCGGAGCGTGTCCAGTCGGCGGCGTGCCCCCCGAAACATAGGGCACCGTCAGCGACGGGCGACTGGCGACGGTCGTCGCCTCGGACGAGGTCATATCGACGCCATTCGATCCCGAAGGGAGCAAGACCCAGCCGTAGTTGTTCCCCGGCGTGGCCGCCCACGCCGCGAGAGCGGCAGTGACGTCAATCGACACGACGCCGTTGTTGGCCACGAACGACCCGTCCGACGCCGTCTCTGCTTCGACGCCATTGGCCTGAACTCCCGCTCCCAACGAATCCCAGGTCGCCGACTCGTTCCAGGGGGTTCGCATGCGATAGAGGTTGGGGGCATCACCGGGATCGGTGATTTCAATCCGCAGCGTGGCCGACTGAATCGTGGCACCGACGGGAATCTGACCGGCGGCGTTGCCAAACAAGTCTGCGAATTGAATCAACGTCTGTTCGAGGGGACTGCCGTCGACCCCGAGCAGGGTGCTGGACCCGTTCGCGGTCGCCGGCACCGATGCCTGGAGCCAGACGTCCGCCGTGCCGACGTAACCGTTGACGCCGTTTTGAAAGGTTGCCGTCACGGGGGGCTGGACGCTGACGTCGACCACAACCCTTGAACCGACATGCGATTCCCCACCGAGTCGAACACCGCCGACGCCCCGCCATTGAGCGTCAGCGAATAGGTTCCGCTTCCAAAACCGGCGACGCCCGCTGTGAGCGTGATTTCGTTGGTGTTCGAATTGTAACTGAATGCGTAGTCGACTCCCGGGGTCAAAAGTACGCCGTCGCGTGTGAGGGACACAGTCGCGGCTGTCACACTGGCGTCGTCGATGTCGGTGGTGTCGTTCAGTCGAATCTGGATTTGCGATTGCGACTGGTTGACCAGAACGGCGTCGTTCGCGGAATTCAGATCAGTCGGCCCATTGTCGAGCGGGGCGACCAGTTGCGCGTCGGGACCGGTCGTGTCGGTTGGCTGGGTGATGGTGAACGATCCCAGAACGGCACCGTCGTCCGCGGCGATGTAACTGATCGTCAACCGGTCAGGCGAGACGTCAATTTTCGCGAAGCCGTCCTCCGAGCGCTGGCTGGTGGGATTGACGACTCCGTCGACGAATGCCTCGCTGGCAGTCCAGCCGGCGGCGATGTACGGAGCGGTGGAGTAGGAACCGGTCCGCAATTCCTTTCCTCCGGTCCCCGAGATCACCTGCGGCAGTCCGGTATCCGCGACGAAGTTGTTGAAGTCGCCTTTGTCGTACGTGATCGCGCCGCTGCTGGACCGCCCGGTCAAGGGGTGCGTCCAACTGAAGGTGTGGGAATGCCCGACCAGAAACAGGTCGACGCCGGCGGCGGTGAACCGTCCGACGACCGAATCGTAGTAGTCTCTCCCGGACGCACTGTCCCATTCACTGACTTTGTCGGGAGCGGCCGCGATCGGGTGGTGTCCGTAGACGATTTTCCAACGGGCTGTCGACGCATTCAGGTCGGCGATGACGTAGTCCAACAGCGCTTCGCGACGCGTGGAATCGTTCCAGGCGTTGGTGTCGAATGTGACGAAGTGAACGTCGCCATAATCCCAGGAGAAGTTATGTTCCGGACGTTCACTGGTCGGCGGGGCGACCGGTGCGGTGACTCCGGCCACCGGAATCGGCACCGAGTAGTTCTCTTCCGACTCGCGCCCATCGTTTCCCGAATAGATGACGTCGTGATTTCCCAAACCGAGATAATCGATGTGCGACGCCATCCAAGCAGCGGCTTCCGGGTTGAGGTCCGGATCGAATCTCGCGTCGGACTCGGCGTGCGTGCCCGATTCGTAGACGTTGTCTCCCAACAGGACCGCGAATTGCGGGTCGATGATGTTGATTCGGTTTTGGACATTCCGGAAGCCGGTGTTCGAATTGAGCGAGGCGGAATCGCCGTACGCGACAAAACTGAAATTCGTCGAATCGCCCGCCTGAAGCCGAGTCCGGAATTGATCGGTCCACTCCTGGACCAGAACCCCCGCACGCAAATGTCGCACGCGGTACTCGTATTCCGAATTCCAGTTCAATCCGGTGATCGACGCCTCGCGGACGATACGGCCTTCGACGCCCGTGGCCGTCTGGACGATCGATGGAACGGTCTGCCAGGAAGCCGTCCCACCGAAGGGTCGGTATTGCACCGTAAACGTATCCTGCGTCCCGGTGCCGGCCGGCTGCGTCTGCCACAAAACCGAGATCTGATCGAGAGCGCTGCCGGCGTAGCCCGCCAGCGGTGCGTTTCCCAATTGAAGCCGAGGATTCTGGTTGACAACGAACTGCGGCAGGACGTTTGTCGGGGGTGCCGACGAGAGCGTGCGACCCGTCAGACTGAGTGAGCGCAGGTCCCGAAACCCGGCACCGCCCCCCCAGACATACAGCCGAAACTCGACGGCGGCTGTCGAGTCCGCGACGGAATCGACATTGAAGGCGAATTCGCCGCTCGCATTCCCCGCCAGGGTTCGCGAACCGTCGATGTTCGCGGCGAAACTGTCGCGACTGGACCGAATCGCAACGTTGCTGGTACCGCTGACCCAACTTTTGAGACTCACCGTCAGCTCTTTGAAGTCAAGCGAAGCGCCGGCCCCGGGCGTCACGGAGAACGTGACGTACTCGGTCAGATCCTGTGAGGCGGGGGCGTCCCAACTGATCGGCCAGACGTCCGTATTGGTGCTGCTTGAGGTGTTGTGCTGAGTCAGGCTTCCGACGGTGACGTCGCCGAACTGCGTCGTTCCGGCCAGCGGCGAACTGCTGTTCGTCGAACCCGAGGGAATGAACGTCGCCAGTCTTCCGAAACCGCCGATTTCCACCGCGTAAGCGCCGAGGCTGGCGTAGTCGTCGTACCCGCCGGTACTCCAGGTGCGGTTTCCTGTTCCTGTGACGCGAACATAATAGGCTCCCGCAGTCAGCGGCTGTTCAAACGAAGCCCCGAGCTGGTCGACGAAATCGCTCACCGCGACCAGATTCATGTTTTCATCGTAGAGTTCCGCACGCAGGTCGACATTGGGGCTGACGCTGGTGGGATTCACCGCGACACGGACCGTTCCCCCCGTGGAGACGAACGAAAACATGTCGTAGTCGGTGTTTCGCTCAATCACTCCTTCGCCAAGCCAGTGTCCGGATCCCAGCGACGCCAGGGGGGTGGCGAGCGCGGCGGAATCGGCGTGGTCGTCGGGGCGATAGGTGAAGCCGTTCTGCGTGCTGATGATCGCCAGATCGTCCTCGAAATTACCCGCCGTCGGGTAACCGCCGTCGCTCCAGGTGGTGATCGAACTGGGAAAGATGTTCCCCATGATCGGCGACCAGTCGGCCTCGCCGGTTCCCTGGCCCTCATAGTATTCGCCCCCCGGGCTGCCTGTATCGTGATCGAGTCCCAGGGCGTGCCCGACTTCGTGTGAAGCGATTCCGCCGACCGTGCGGGCGGTTTGGACGGTGAATCCCGAATTCGACAGATCGACCCAGACCACGGCGTCGTAATTCCAGTTGAAGCTGCCCGTCATCGCCCGCCCGGTCGCTCCCGTGTTGTATTCGATGGGATCGCCGATCATCACCCGAATGCCCCACTCGGCGTCGCTCGCGCCGACTTTGCGCAACTTCTCGATGTTCGGCAATTCGGTGGTCACATTGACAGCGAAGGGGCGGAAATCCTCGGCGACAACTTCCCAGGCGCGCTGGATCACCGCCAGTTCGTTGTTGCTGAACGCGGCGGTCCCCTCGATGCTGAATGGATTGACGTTGATCGTGCTGCCGTTATTCCACGAGGGGTCTTGGACGACGCCGCCGTCAAAGTCGAGGTAGATCGTGTGATGCGCGCCGGGAAGAGAATGCAGGCTGAAGGTTTCGGCAAGTGGGACCAGGGCGTCGACGGTCGCGCCGTCAAACGCGTCGCGAATGCTGACGGTCGCCGACCCGAGATCGGTCGTGTAGCCAGGGACGGAACCCAACGAGACAGTCACTGTCTCGATTGGCTCGGTGAGAGAGTCTTGAATGGGAATCAGCGGAATGGAGATTGATGATAACCCAGCGGGGATCGTGACGCTGCTACCGATCGACTGATAATCGGCCCCCGCCGACGCGGATCCTCCGACGACGTAGTTCACGCTCAGGGGTTGTGCCAGACTGCCGTCTCTGGAGACGACGAAAGTCCCAGTGCCGTCACCCTCGGATGCGAACGCGTCGGTGGCAAAGACCGAGATGGAGGAGAGCAGTTGCCGGGCTTCCACCGGCTCGATTCGAGAGGACCAGCGGCTGTTCGAGCCCACTCGGCGGCGACTTCCTCTCCCCTGTTTCGATTGCCATCGATTGACCCAACCGCGGATAGACCTTCGCCAGTCGAAACGCATTGCGCAGCCTCACGTCGGAAGTCGGAAAGAAGATCAGCCGAATTGGGTTCAGCGTAATCTTTGGTTGTCTCGAAAACAACTCGGGGTATGAGACTCGGGGTATGAGACTGGGCGCGGGAGGTCATACTCCGCGTGGTTCTCGGTGAGACTTTCATGATCGAGCCGCGCCCGTGAGGAAGCGGGAGTTTGATTCCGCTTTCTGACGGGCAAGGCAAAGCGGCAGCGCGCCGAGTTGTTCGCATGGCCATGGTGCGCGATTTTTTGCATCGAGCGCACACCGGGGCCGGCACTCAGAGAGTGCCGCCTGCGTTGATTCAGTTGCCGGAAGTCGGGAGGGTTCCCCGCGTAGCGCAATCCGGATCCTACGAAACACGCGTCGTGTCCGACTTTTGATCACGCCAGGTTACGCCACTTCGTTCGCCTCTATTGGGCAAATTCTCGCTTGTGGACTACACTTCCACCACTCACAACGGACAACTCCCCCCGGACAAAATTCCATGCTCAACTTTGGCGAAAAATTCGACACCGGCCTCACCTACCACGACTTTCTGCACAAGTTCGGCACCGACGAGCAGCGGCGGCGCTGGCAGGGGGTGCATGAGCGCATTCTGCTGACGGACACCCAGAAGACGCTGTTGTCGAGTTTTCAACGTGAAATCAAAGTTCTCTGTCTGGCCGGCGCGTGGTGTGGTGATTGCGTCAATCAGTGTCCGATCTTCGATCACTTTGAAATCGTGAATCCCAAGATTCGCGTTCGTTATTTCGATCGCGACGCCAATCCCGATCTGGGAGCCGTCCTTTCCGTCTGTGGCGGGGCGCGCGTTCCCGTGCTGCTGTTTCTGTCCGAAGACGATTTTCAGGTCGGATTCTACGGCGACCGGACGATTTCCAAGTACCGCGCGATGGCGCAGGCGCAACTGGGACCGGCCTGCCCGACAGGATTGATCGCCGAGCCTGAGGAGTTGCTCTCCGCCGTCATCCAAGAATGGCTCAACGAGTTTGAACGCGTTCAGTGGATCGTGCGACTGTCGGCGCGGCTGCGTCAAAAGCACGGTGACTGAGCCTGCGCGGCTCGATGCCGATGTCGCGCATGGGGCGAAGACCCCTCGCCGGCTCGTCCGACAGGTGAATCCGATCTGCGCTCAGATGCGTGACGATGGCGTTGGTGCGCATCCCTGACGTTCCAGTCCATAATTTGTTTGGTGCGTTCAGCCGGTTGCCCGTCCGCGTCAACTGCCGTACCAGCGCTGCGATCTGATTCACCTGCCACAGGACGTGGCAGGGGTCTGAGCCGCCATCGAGGTGTGTCATGTTGGCCACCGATCTCCTTCACTGGCCGGGCAACCCGGCATGGGGCCTCTCAACGAATGTCGCGTTTTCAGCCGTGCGGCATTCGCCCAACTTCCCCACAGCAAAAACAGAATTGGCTTTTCCAAAAATTCCTCCGACCGATTTTCGCCGTAAGTCGTTTCGGCTCGGTCGCTGGCCCCCACCTATTTCGGGGGCGAAATTCCGTAAACGCGTTGTAGTGGAAAAAACGGGGGGCTTCCGTTGGAAATTAGGGACTTACGTCGACAGTGGGGGAAGTTGGGCGAACCAGAGAGACGCGGCCGCCCCGGGCAATACTGATCGCACGCACACTCAGGCCACGGCGCGATCGATTCTCGCAATAAACCAATTCCCGTTCGCGTCCCAATTGGTATAGAATTCGCGAAGTCGGCGACCGAAACTCCCTCGAATTCCAGGTGTTCAATCACCAGGGAATCCGTCGGCGGTTCCTTCGAGGCTGCGTCGGCGTCCCTTTCATTCGTGCCCGCAAAGCTGGTGAGTGCCATGTTCGCCCAAGTTTCGAGGCTGCGATTCTGGATTGCGGGAGTGATTCCATTCGCCGCCTTGGTCTCTATGTGGGGTGTGGGATCATTGGCGTGGTCCGAAGAGTCGGACGGTGGTTCGCAGAGTGAGTCGAAGAGTGCGGCGGCAGGGACCGACACCCCGCAATCCACGAAACCGGATGCGTTGAAGAAAAAGCCGGCAAAAAAGGGGCAGGCAACAAAAAAGAAGGGCGCCAAGAAAGCGGTCGCGACGAAAGCCGACTCGTCTACCGCCAACCCCAAAAAAACCGCTGCCACAACTGAAATGGCGGCGAAGGCCCCGAATGCAAAGTCCTCGACTGCAAAAAAACCGACTGTCGGAAAGGCGCGTTTGGGAAGTGGCTCCCAGAGTGATTCAGCGGAGATGATGGCCGCCGAGGGGATGGAGGCAGGGGCGGGAGGTGAAGGGAAGGCCGAGAAGCATCAATTGACCCCCTACCCGAAGCCGGCAACTCCCCCCGACCACATTCCATTGGCAAAACGGGTCGATGAGCTGCTGGACGCGGAGTTGAAAGGGGCTGGCGTTGAGGTCGCACCCCGCGCGTCGGATGAAGATTTTCTCCGACGGGTGTCGTTTGATTTGGCGGGAGTCTCTCCGTCGCCGGAAGAAATCTCGCTGTTCGGACTCGATCCCGATCCGCAGAAGCGGTCGCAGGTCGTCGAGCGGCTGCTCGCCAGTGAGGCATATGCGCAGAACTGGTCGCGCTATTGGCGGGATGTGATCTATTCGCGGGCGGTGGAAGCGCGGGCCCGCATTGGCCAGCAGAAATTCGAAGAATGGATGGCGGGGGAATTGCGGGACAATGTCTCTTGGGCCGATGTGGCGACCAAACTGTTGACAGCGACCGGAAATGTTCGCGAACAGGGGGAGACGGCGTTGATCTTCTCTCAACGTGCGGAACCGGACGAAATCGCGGCCGAGACCGCGCGGATCTTCCTCGGCATCCAGTTGCAGTGTGCGAACTGTCACGACCACCCCACTGACAAGTGGAAGCGCGACGAGTTTCACGCGCTGGCGGCGTTTTTCCCCAGGATTCAAGTTCGTCCCGTACAGGGAGAGGTGCGGTCGTTCGAAGTGGTGTCGTTCAACGCGGCGCGGGGCGGGATGAACAATCCGGGTGATCTGCAAAAACTGCTGCAGGAACCGGAACAGCTCATCCAACGGCTGGACCGCAATAAAGATGGCAAATTGAACAAAGAGGAGATCCGGCGTGGTCCCACCCGCATTTTAGCGCGGCTGTTTGACCTGGGAGATAGTGACAAAGACGGAGTGCTGACGGCGGACGAGATCAAGAAGATCCCCCCTCCCCCGGATCGAACCGGTCGAGGTTCGGCCGAGTATTTTATGCCCGACCTGCAAAACCCGCAGTCGTCGGGCACGAAATTCGACCCGGCGTTTTTCCTCAACGGAAAAAAACTGGACGAGGGGATGAAAGATCTCGACCGCCGGGTTGCGCTGGCGTCGCTGATTACCTCACCCGAGAACCGGTGGTTCGCCCGGGCGTTCGTGAACCGCATGTGGGCCCAATTGTTGGGCGAGGGGTTCTCGATGCCGGTCGATGACATGGGCCCCGAGCGAACCCCCCGTTCGCCCGAGGTTCTAGACGCCTTGTCGCAGGGATTTGTCGCGAGTGGTTATGACGTCAAGTGGTTGTTGCGAACGATCGCTGCGACCCAGGCCTATCAGCGACAGATCCGCCCGAAGTCCGTCAAGGAAAACCCGCCCGCGTTCGCCGCCGCCATGGCGACCCGGTTGCGGGCTGACCAGTTGTACGACGCGATCACCCGGGTGTTGGGACTCGAAGATTTGGGAACAGTTCCCGGTCGACCCCGTCGACAAGGAGTTCCGCGGTATGGAGACGCCTCTCCCCGCGGCCAGTTCAACCAACTGTTCGGGTTTGATCCGTCGACCACGCCCGACGAGCAGCAGGGGAACTTGCCGCAAGCGCTGTTTTTGATGAACTCACCGGTGATTCACCTGATGATCGCCGGCAAAGGAGAAACCCGACTTTCGAACATCCTGTCGAAGCACTCCAGCAACGACGACGCGCTGCGGGAACTGTACCTGCTGGTCCATGCCCGCGAACCGTTGGAATCTGAGTTGAAGATCTGTCGCGAGTACATTCGCGACGTGCAGAATCGACAGGACGCTTTTGAAGACATCTTGTGGAGTCTGATGAACTCCACGGAATTCCAGACCAGGCGGTGACCCCCCGTCGCTCCCACGGTGTTCGTGGGAGCGTCACCGGGGCACCGTGCCGTTCGATTTAACCGCAAGGTGCAGCGAGGGCACGGTGCATCTTTTTTTGCGCTGTGTCCATGACCTCCTCAGGGTGAAGACATGTCGCACTCCCAGACTTCGTTTGAATCTTGCAACGGTTCCTCGCGGCGCGAGTTCCTGCAAACGGCGGCCGTCGCGACCGCCGCCGGTGCCATCAGTTTCACCGACTTGATTCATCTGCGGGCCGACGAACTCAAAGCGGGCGGACGGGCGATGATCCTGCTGTGGATGCAGGGTGGTCCCAGCCAGTTTGAAACGTTCGATCCCAAACCGGGACATGCCAATGGCGGCCCGACAAAAGCGATCGACACATCGGTTTCCGGAATCCAGATCGCCGAGGGGTGGGAGAAAACCGCCCAGGTGATGCACG
>JAPLOC010000892.1:0-1703 GCA_026692825.1 Planctomycetota bacterium
GGGTCATTCACGACCACCACACCGCGTGGCTCATCGCCGACGGCGATTCGAGCCGCAACACTCAGTTTGCCTTGGGTAACGCGGACCAGCGCCACTTCGTCCGCGTTGAGCAGCGTGACCAGAAACGTCGAATCGTCAATCCAGGCGAGATCCGCCGGCGAACTCCCCACGACCATCTCGTCACGTGTCGCCCCGCGAAACAGATCCACGAGACTCACACTGGCTGAGGTGTGATTGGCCACCGCGACAAACCGCCGGTCCGGGGAGAGTGCGACCGCGACCGGACTGCGATGAACGTCGGTGGCGGGAGTGTCCGGGAGCGGTGAATCAGCGGCCGCGACACCGCCGGCCTGGGACTTTAATTCGTCGGCACCACCCGTCGACCGCATTCCCCCGACAGCCAGGAACAACGAAATGAATCCCAATGCCACGACCGAGTGCCATGCAAAGAAACGCCGGCACCATGACGGGATGCGGAAATCGTGTTGGATCGGTTCGTGTTGACACATGCTACTGAGTACCCGTTTCGGATCAGTCGTTCCAAACCATCACTTCAGTCACACCACTTCGCGCCTGACCTTTGTGCGTGAACACAATGCGGAGTTTTACCGCCTGAATGGGGGTCAAGCGGATCTCGTTCCAAACGCCCCCGGCGGGTTCGGCGGGAGTCCGGCGGGCGTCTTCAACAGGCTTCCAGGCGTTGCCAACCCAAGTCTCCACGACGTACGACGTGGGTGGCTGCACGCCACCGCGGTCGTCGTAAATTGCCAGTTCAATCCGGGAAAACGCCACCTGTTTGCCGAAATCGATTTCCAGCCAATCCGTCGGAGTCTTCGAATCGTAACTCGTCCAGCGGTTCATGGGAGTGGGTAGAAAAACCGTCTTGCCATCGATCGCGCTGTGAGGTTTTCCCCCAAACCGATCGGTGAACGAGGCGGACGCTTTCGGATACCCTTCCGGCTTGGGGTTGTAAGCGAGGTTGCCGGCCGGGGGGGCGGCGACCTCCACGGGCAGCGGGGCATCACCCCACGCTTCGAACTCCGTCAGCCCCGATCGCGCGGGGCTCTGGTGATGCAACGTCGCACGCAACTTGCTGGTACTGAGTGTCGGAAAGTGTACGGCGTTCGCCCGGTGCCCCGCTGGCTGTTCGAGCTGCGATCCCTCCAGCTCGATCGGCATCCAGCGTTCCTCGACCCAGGCTTCCAGTTCCACACGGCGCGGGGCGCGAATCGTGCCACCCGGTTCGCTGGAATCGTCGAGAAAAAAGAGCTTCACCGTGTGAATCGCTCGGGGAACACCGAATTCCAACAGCACCGTATCGGTGTCGCGGGGAGATCCTTCGCAGGTCCACCGATTGGGCGGATGCGGGTGGTACCAGAAATTTCCGTCATTCGCCTTGCTGATCGACGTGTTGGGCGCGGTGTGGGACGCGGAGATTCGGGGGTAGTAGGTTCCGTCGTTGTTCACCGCGAAATTCACCGCCACCTCGTTCGTGGCGGGTCGCTGCGCCGGTTTCGCTGGAGGCAACGTCACGGCGAGTCGCGCCAGTTCACGGGAGGTGGCCACCACTTCGCCGTCGGCGATGACCGACAGTCCCTGTCCTTTGCCGTAACGGGTTCCCAAACGGTCCCACACAATACTGATGCGACGGTTCTGGTACGGGACATCGTCCAGTGCGAACCAATCCCACTCGGCAGGGGCCA
>JAPLOC010000892.1:1786-4842 GCA_026692825.1 Planctomycetota bacterium
CCGGTGTCGGGATGGCATGCTTCTGCCAGGTAGGGTCGTCCCCCTTTGCGATGGGAGCGGGAATAGATTTGCAGCATCCGGACGTAGTCGGCGGCGGAGACAACCGATTGCTGTTGATTGTGCAACAGGTTCGCCATTCCCTTGAGCGTTTGGCTGGTGGCATAGGGCCACGACTGACCGCTCCACCAGCAGCACGATTTTTGCAGCAGAAACATGGGGTCGTGGCGTTCGACAGTGGTCGGACCAAAGTCAGCGAAAAACGCCTCGCGATCCATCAGTTTGCCCCAGGCCTTCTCGAAACCCTTGTCGGTATCGAGCATGTTGAACTGCCAGGGAACATAGCCAATCAGCTCTCGGCCATGGGCGTCGCCTGCGAACTGACCCGACTGGTAGGTGAGCGTGCGGGCCTTCACCTTGTGACCATCCCGTTCCTCGTCATCCCGATACATCGGGAAGAAGAACTGGCGCTCGGGATCCCACAACAGCGCCTGCAGGCGTTCCTTGAGACGATCCGCCTTGGAACGAAATCGCTTGGCGATTTCGCGACTCTCGCGGTCGCCACGGAGGTCGGCGATCCGTGCGATCGCCTGGGCGTCGGCCCACATGTAGGCGTTGAACGACGGTCGAAACCCCGGAGCCCCCCGAAGAATGTCTTTGGTCTGCCGGCTGTTGATGTTGAATTCCATCCCATCGTCGTGACCGTTTTGCCAGAATAGCCCCACTTCCGGGACGAACTGTCGCTGTTCCCAACCTTCGTAGTTGAGAATCAGATCGTTGAGCAGATCGGTAGTGAACGCGTCGTCGGGATGGACTTCCTGGGTGGCCCACATTCCGTCGGCGAGCCAAGTGCTGTAGTTCCGCGGTTGAGCGCCCGGGGTGCGAAACCAGTAGCGAGCGTAATCGCGGGCGATGCGCGGCTGCCGCAGCCAGCGGGCTTCGTACAATTGATGTCCCGCAGGACAACTGATCGCGCCATACGCCCCGGACCAGAATGGCCGGTCGATGAACTCGGTGAACGTTCGTGGTACCAGTTCCAGTCGCGATTGTCCCAGAAGGTCTGCCGATCGAGCTGCCGTTGCTTGTCCAGAACCTGGGCGTGTGACAATGGAGCGGCGGCGAGAAACAGCGCGATCGCCAAGAGCAGACCGTGAAGGGGAAATGACGTGTGGCGCATGGAGAGGGTGCGAAATCGGGTGGGAAATGAATCGTTGGTTCATCCTACCAAGGGCAATGCCCCCGCGCCAGGGGGAGCTGTCGGGTAAGTCAATCCACTACCTCGTCTGTCACATCACGGTTGGGATTCTCGTCCTCATTTTCTTCGACCTTCGCCTCTTCCCTTCCACACTGGACACACTGGCAGTTGTGGAGTGTTCAGAATGGCGAAGATCGAGACGGCAGTGATGAATAATCCAGCACAGTCTGCCTAAGGATCCAACAGGCCACTTCCGACTCGGGTTCTTTGGTCTAGAATCGGTCGCATGACCCGAGTCGCCAAAACACCGCATATTCCCGCCAAAACCTGCCAATTGCGGGAATGTTCCCCACTTTCTGCCGCAATGGTACGCAACTCGCCTTAGGTGATCGTCGCAAGACCGTGATTGCGCTCGATTCCACTGAGCGGCACGGAGTCCAAACTTAGCGCGCGCGGCGCGGAATCTCCTTCTTTTGCACGAAACTCGTCCCATGAAGCTCTCTTCGCTGTTGCGACCGTGGCGGTTGTTCGCCCCGCTCTGGCTGGTGTCGCTGTGTCTTTCCTCGGCGTGGGCTCAAGATGAGCCGGCACCGGCCAAGCCGGATGAGGCGGCCGCTCCTGCGGCGGCCCCTCCGGAAGGTGCCCCGGCGGCTGTCCCAAATCCGAACCTGCCCCCGTATTTCACCGGCACCAGTCCCGATCCCAAGGCTCCACTCTGGCCCGATGCCACGGGAGCGAATGCGGGAGTGTGGATCACGCCGTCGGCGACTCCCGGGGATGATGAGCGGGAGAAGAAGACGACCGCCGATCTGTACGACCGGATCGCCCACAATCTGTTCTCCATCAACATGATGTGGGTGCTGATCGCCGGCGCGCTCGTCATGTTCATGCAGACCGGTTTCGCGCTGGTGGAAGGGGGACTGGTTCGCGCCAAGAACTCGGCTCACACGTTCGCTATGAATCTCATGGTTTATCCCCTGGGGTGTCTGGCGTTCTATGTCTACGGGTTTGGCCTCGGCTGGGGGAATTGGTTCAATGCTCCGGTGGCTCCCGGGTGGTACTCGCCGATTGGTCCCGGAACATCGGCGCTGGCTTCCGGATTCTCGTTGAGCATCGGAGGAAAAGCGTACGGTCTGTTCGGCACTACCGGCTTCTGTCTCTCGGGAATGGACGATGTCAGCATCATGGCGCTGTTCTTCTTCATGATGGTCTTCATGGACACCACCGCGACGATTCCCACGGGAACGATGGCGGAACGCTGGGCCTGGAAGAACTTTTGTCTGTTCGCTCTGTGGGTGGCCCTCCCGTACTGTATCTTCGCGAACTGGGTTTGGGGTGGCGGTTGGCTCGCTCAATCTGGACTCAACTGGGGATTCGGACACGGTGCTGTCGACTTCGCGGGTTCGAGTGTCGTGCATGCGATGGGGGGTGTCATCGCACTCGCCGGCGGTATTGTGATTGGTCCCCGCATCGGGAAGTACATCAACGGCAAGCCGCAGGCGATTCCCGGACACAACATTCCCTTCGTGATCATTGGAACGTTCGTGCTGGCATTCGGCTGGTTCGGCTTCAACGCCGGCTCGACCTTGGCAGGAACCGATCTGCGAATCTCGACCGTCATCGTGAACACAATGCTCGCCAGCGTCACGGGAGCGATCTCGTGCATGGTGTACATGATGGCAACCGGAATGAAGCCCGATCCCTCGATGATCTGTAACGGGATGCTCGCCGGCCTCGTGGCCGTCACCGCACCCTGTGCCTTCATCGACACCTGGGCCGCCGGCTTGATCGGTGCGATCGCAGGTGTGCTGGTCGTGATCAGCGTCTTCTTCTGGGACAGGATGGGAATCGACGACCCGGTCGG
>JAPLOC010000893.1 GCA_026692825.1 Planctomycetota bacterium
AAAAACACTTCGATGTCAACCATGGTTCAAATCAGGGGGATTCAGTCACGGCGGTGAGGCGCCGCTTTCCGAATAGGAACAACTGCCAGAATGGATCACACGTGACGAACGACCGCAACACGGGTTGAGTCAATAAACTCCCCTCCTGTCCGCACGCCGTCAGTCATCCACAATTCAACCGTTGGGATTGGCTGCGGTACTCTTGGCGTACCGCCGGGCAGCCAGGCTGTCTTGAATCGACTCCACTTTCTCCTGCACCACTTTGGCGACGGACGCATAGGCCGCGTGGGTTTTCTGCACTGCCACATCCGCTGCCTGGGCGACGCTGTCGTGCGAACGATCGGCGGCGGATGTCGCGTCGCGCGCTCCGTCGGTGAACCCGCGTCCGACCGCGTTGTCCAGCGGGAGGGCTTTCACCAACAGCAGCGTCGGAAACATGATGCCGTACGAGGCGTAATAACTGCACGAGTAGATCGTACGGTGGATCAATCCGGGAGCCTCGGGAGCCATTGAGGGAGCCGGCCCGGGATCGGGAGTCGGGTGGGCTGGCTGTTCGACTGGTTGTTCGGGCGCTGCCGCCGATTCAGTGTCGATCATGATTTTCGTAATGGACTGTGTTGCGGATCGGGATGTGGACGGATTGTGAATGCTCTGCGAGGCGAATTCGCGACGACTCAGTGGGCGGCGACGGGAGCCGCGCAGGTGCGGGCTGTTCGAGCGGATCGGCGGGCTGGCTTTGCGCTTGCGGTGGGGGGCGGCGGCGGAGGCGGCACCGGAGCGGAGGCAGCCGTGGCTGCTGCGGGCTTCGGACCCAGGAGATCGCCGACGGCGTCTTGTTGGCCCCGACGGCCCCGCCAATGGCAATGCCGGCTGCCAGGTACATCAACTCGCTGCGTGTGGGCATGATCTCGCGGTGTGGCCACCGGCGAAAGAAGGAGAATTGTCGTGAGCCAACGGGAGTTCGTTGAAATCTCTGCGCGCAGCGTCACCCCGGTCCGCCACTCCTGGCGGATCGCCTCTGCCTCCTGCCGTGGTGGCTTCGTTCTATGCCGGGTTCGGAATCAACACAGCCGACTTGTCTTCCAGCAGCACCTCAGGCGACTTGGCCTTGGAGGCGCGCAAGTCGGCGACGGCGTCACTCGCCGCCCGGGCACCATCCACCAATCCATGCACCAGCGCGTTGTTTTTGGGGATGAAGCTGGCGACGAACATGGTGGGGAACACCACGCCGTACGAGAGGTAGTAGCAGGTCGTGTAGACGGTCTGACCGACAACGCGCGCGGCTGCTGGGGCGAGTTGACGCGCTTTTTCCGTCGCATCGGACGCACCCGAACGGATCGCGCCGGCGGCATCAGACATGGCCTGTGCCACTTTATTCATCGCATCGTCTGCGACACCTTGGGATTGTGCTGCGGTCATTCGCGTTTCTCCGATTCGGCAAAGTAGGATGAGGAATCTGGGTGTACGCCCTCCAGCCTACCTCACGTTCCGGGCGCTGGCAAACAGTTTTCCGCCGGAATCTTCGCCACCGATGTGGTGGATTCCACCACACCCCAGGCGAGCGGGGTGGCGTCAGCCCCCTGCCGTCCCCCACCTGCCATCCCGCATCATAATGCCATCGCAAATCCAATTTGCGTCGACAATGGCGGAACATTGTCGGTCAGTCCCGTGTTGACCGATCCAAATCCCATCAACCGTGGAGAGATTCTCCAGAACAGACCCGTGCCGACCATTTCCCCCTGACCCTGTCCGGGGAATGCCGCCCGATTGTGAAACCCATGCAGAAAGACCTGAAACCGCTCGGTGACCTGATGTTCAATGGCCCATTGCAACCCGAATTCTTCGAAGGCCAGATCGATCTGGCGGTGGATGCCCGGGACCAGGTAGTTGTACCGGGGGATGAATACCGATTTGGTGTTAATATTGATTGCCTGCTGGGAACCAGTAAATCCCATCGACCATTCCAGATTGGTCTTTTTTGTGATCGGCAGGTCGAAATTCAGATTGACCGAAGGCTGAATCCCCCCGTCGAACTGGGAACTTCCCCAATCCGTCTGCACATACGCTTCCAGAGAGACTGCCGGGATCAACCATTCCCGGCGATCGTTCCACAAGTGGATTTTTGTATCAATGACCAGAGGGCTGAAGCCAGTCGACGCACTGGGACCACCGACCGCAGTCAGACCGTTGCCGAACAGGCGGATTTCAACATCGTCGGTCAACCCATACCGCAATAGAATCGGAGTGGCATATCCCGAGGGGTTCTGGCTATCAGCCGCGGCATAGGAAAACGGAGAAAACTCGAGATAACTACGCCCCTTTGGCAGGGTGAATGCGCTATTAGGGTAATCCCCCATGTCGGGTCCAGGCTCGCTGATGTTGGGCCATTCGGCGACAGGTTCACCGGCGTCATTGAGCTTGGGACCGAACACCGGCTTTGCAGTCGGATCACCCAGAAATCCCCATCCCGGCAAGCGGTCGGCCTGGCTGTCGCTCGAAGAACCTGTTTCACCGTTCGCCGTGGAATCCTCTTCCATAGCGGCGGGTGTCTCCACAAGTCTGGAAAGGATCGATTCGTCAGCGAATGCGAATGCGATTACGCTGTGAACCATCCACCAAAAAACAACTGCGACGAGGCTCGCCCAACGTCCCGTTGGAATACGCGACGCTTTTTGCACGAATCCCTACTTTCTGAATGTCGGGGTTCCAGCCTGGGTTCAGGAGCGACTGGCGGCGGTTCCGCGCTCCGCTGCCTGTTCGTATCGACCGTCGACGGGGACTCGCTTGACATAGTCCGCTCCAACTTGAGGAATAGATGTTGATCGCGCAGGATCGTCGCAGAAATAAACATCGATATTGTCGCTACATTCCGTCGGACGGATAACCGCTTCAAGCGGCGGATCGCACACAACAGATACAGACCGACGAGAAATTTTGGCGTTGGAACCATCGCGCCAAAAAGTGCCCCCCTTGTACAC
This sequence comes from Planctomycetota bacterium, assembly GCA_026692825.1. Lineage (GTDB taxonomy): Bacteria > Planctomycetota > Planctomycetia > Planctomycetales > Planctomycetaceae > UBA10511. Next base: position 2,979 of record JAPLOC010000893.1, read on the forward strand.
TCTTGCGCTCGCAGAGATCGCGGCAATTCGTGTGTTTTCGATTCGGTGCGACCCTGACTGTGAACTCTGCGGGAGTTGAGTGATGAGAATCAGCCGCGCCGGTCTTTCCACGATCGTACTGGTCATCGTGCTGGGCACCTCAGTCCAGGGACTTGCTCAGTCTGGACTGACCGACAATTCGCTCGCTGTTGATGCCGGCGAATCGATCGCGGGGGAACCATCGGGGGAATGGACCGGCTGGAACGAATTGGCAACCGGCCTGAATCCCGATGACACGTACCGTGATCCCGAAACCAGCTCGTGGAGTGACGTTGCAGTCAATTCGCTTGTTGGCCCGCTGCGGACCGACCTTTGGCGCCCGCTGGAATGGGAAACGTTTTTCACCGACGGTTGGGACGAACAATACGCGCCGGCTCCTCATGAAACACCGCACCAGGGCTGGATCACCAACGCCGACAGTGGTTTTTACCGGGTGTATGTCGCCTCGTTCGCCTACGCTGCGGGAGTACCGGGCGCTGGGAGTGGGAAGGTGTACAACGGAGCGGCGTTCCTGTACACACCGCTGAATCGACGCTTCGAGCTGGGATGGTTCTTTCCGTTTGTGACGTCGACTCCCTCGCCGAGCGGCGCACAGACGAACGTCGGTGACCTGACAATCGCGCCAAGGTTCCTGCTGGAAGAGCGCAAGAACTTCAGCGTCACGGCCAATGTGTATATACGAACCCCCACAGGCAATGCCGTGAATGGCCAGGGGGTCACCAGCTATTCTCCCGACATTGAGTTCTGGTGGACCGAGCCGACGCAGCATTGGGTACTCCGCGGCGGGGTGGGAGTCACTGTGCCGGTCGAGTATTCAGGCGAGAAGGCCGATCTTCTGGCGGCCAATCCCTGGACCGGATTCAATGCCAGCCCCGGCGCGTTCAAGTCGTTCGACGCCCGCCTGGCCGTCGGCAGGCACTTGACCGCCGGCGACGATCCGACATTCTCGCACCTGGTGGTCAATTGCGCATGGAATCTGCACACGCAACTCGAAGGGGGAAATAACACATATTTCAGCGTGGCCCCGGGATTTCGCTTTCAGTTTTCGAAAGACTGGTATCTATTGGGAGGGGTGGAAGTGCCGCTGGTCGGACCGCTTCCATTCAGCTATCAACCGCTTGTGCAGGTGATCAAGGCTTTTTGATCGCGTCAGCCGATTCATTGGAAAGGAACGGACCGATGAAGAATGTCATTGTCGCAGCGAAGGTGCCGGGTGCGGCGCATCAACTCGATCCTTCCCGGATCATCCAAACGGCGGAAAAGCTGGCCCAACGGATCGGCCAGAGTCTGCCCGGAACCACTCTTGCCGGTCTGGCGGCAGAGATCGTGCAAATTGCGCGTGACACCGATCAAAGGATTCGCCAGATCCTGAAACCAAACCTCGCCATCCGGATTGGTTCCGTGACCGCGATCGGATTGACCCTGGCGTGTTTGTGGTATTTTATGCAGGATCTTCATACGCGCTTGGAATTCCGTACGATCACAGAATTCCTCGGAGCCGCCAACACCTGTTTCAATTTCCTGGTTGCTCTCGCCGGAGGGCTGTGGTTCTTCGTCACGCTCGAGTCGCGGATCAAACGCAAGAAGATACTCGCATCGATCCAGGAATTGCGTGAGTTGATTCATGTCATTGACGCAACTCAGCTCTACTACACTCCGGAGATGTATGGTCCCGACTCCGACAGTACAAAAACTGATCAGCGATTTGATCACACCTATCTTCTCGACTGCTCACAACTCCTTGGAGTGATCAGCAACTTGGCCGCGCTCTACACTCGGGGGGCGGCGGACGACTCGATCATGCGAGCGGCCGCCGACGTCGAGATGCTCGCGGCCGCCCTCACGGGAAAACTCTACGCCAAGGCGGAGTTTGTTCGGCTGGCCGCATAACAGTTTGCATCCAATCCACGGTCTTCACGCCACCTTCCACTGCGGGGGGAAACGAACTCTCGAACCATGGAATTCCCTTCATACAGACGCCAGTGCGGATCTAACGAACAGTACTTCGAGTGTTCGACGCAGAAATAGAATCAACGGCCCGCTTGGAGGCTTTGTTGTCTGCCACGGCCAGCGAGCGCAGCGAGTCGACCGTGTGAGCGTCTACGGACATTGTGGTTGGGATTCGGGTGATCCTCGCCCCGAAGCGGGCCGTTGTAAAAATTCTGACCGAACTGCGAAATGTGGTTGTGCGGCTCTGAGAGTGCGAACGACCGACGGAAAGAATTGGACAGGATGAAGAGGATGAAAGGGATGAACAGGATGGAGTTGCTCGCCATTCCGGCTCTCTGGATCAGTGGCTGAAATCGAAAAACCTCCAATCCCCACGATCGACAGTCGCCACAGCAATCCTGTCCATCCTCTTCATCCCTTTCATCCTGTCTAAAAATTCAACGGCCCTGCGAACGTCTGCGGAAAGTGTGCCTGGGATTCGGGTGATGCTAGCCCCGAAGCGGGCCGTTGAATAAAATGGCATCGGGACTCCAGTCACCCGCTACCATTTTCGTGCGATGGGATTTCCGCTCGGCGGGAAACTCGATCCTAGATGACGCAACCAGACACAGACCGCCAGGTTCAAGACGCCGCGAAGCCCCGGATCCAGATCATCGGAGAACATTCCGTCGCGCGGCTGGGATTCCGCATCTTGCTGGAGCGTGACGGAAACTTCGAGGTGTGCGGCGAGTCGGGCGCGGGACCGCAGGCGCTGGAGGACGCCGACCTTTGGCAACCCGAACTGGCGATCGTCGACATCTCGTTGGGGAACGGGATGGGGATCGACCTGGTCCGGGAATTGAAGCGTCGTCAGCCGGCGATCAAAATCGTCGTCACTTCGATGCACGAGGAATCGTTGTACGCCGGTTTGGCGCTGCACGCCGGGGCGGCCGGCTATGTCAACAAGCGACTTTCCCCCGAGGAAGTCGCCCATGCGGTGCGAACGGTGAATTCTGGCAGAATCTATCTGAGTCCCCACATCACACAGCAGATGCTGGCGATTTCCGGTTCAACCGATTCTCCGGGTCCGGGAGATCCCCTCGCGCGCCTGACGCACCGGGAGATTGAGGTTTTTGAGCTAACGGGAAAGGGCTGGACAACCCGCCGAATCGCGGCCCAATTGTCGATCAGTGTGCATACCGTCGAGAGTTACCGGGAACGCATCCGTCAGAAACTGAAAATCCGCAGCAGTGCCGACCTCGCGTTTCGAGCGACGGTCTGGACGCTGATGAATCAGTAGGTCTATCATCGTTGCCATGGCGAATCCCAATGACAAACTTCGAGTGACGAACGAACAGTCTGATTCGACCGGCCAAATCCGCGTCGGCACCGATTGCGACCGTGAGCGCTATTCGCGCGAGCAGGTGTTGTTTGGATTGCGCGAGATGCTCGCGGAGTCGTGCCATGACTCCGCGAAGAAACTCTCTCAAGATGACAATCTGCATGACTGGTTATCGAAGCATGGGGACGATTTCGATTTCCACTACGAAGTCGACATTCTGTTTGGTGTCAAAATCAGCAAAGATCAGTGGTGGGGGTTTTATCACTTTCCCCCAGCGACTACTCAAGCCGATTGGGAAGTCGAGGTTCGCCCGACTTTGACTCTATCGCGATTTACCGACTTTCTGACAGAACAGATTGAGCCGATTTCGTTCGAACCGATGGCGATTGCCGGGACCGTTTGCGAACGGGCGGGGGCGTTTCGAGGGATTCAAGCGGTCGTCGCTCAGGTGGCCCCGCGCGAGGTGCGTTTCGCCCCCAGCACGTCGATTCGCAGTCTCCCCCCCGTTGTCCTTGATA
>JAPLOC010000894.1 GCA_026692825.1 Planctomycetota bacterium
ACCCATTGGCAGCGCCAGTATCTGCATCCCATGCTCAAGGCGTTCGACGCACCGATGCGTGAGGAGTGCGTCGCCCGGCGTAACGTCAGCAATACCCCCCAGGCGGCGCTGGCCCTGCTCAATGACCCGAGTTTCATCGAGTGCGCCAAAATGTTCGCGATTCAGATCCTTCGAGAGCGGGCTACATCCGACAACGATCGCCTGCGGACCGCCTGGCGGGAACTCCTGACGCGAGATCCCAGTTCCCTTGAGAAGTCGACTCTCGAGCAGTTTCTGTCGGCTGCCCGCGACGAGTTCGCTGACGAAAATGCCGCCAGCCAACTGCTGTCGGCAGGTCTGGTTCCGACCCCCGCTGATATTTCAGCGCGAGCGCTGGCCGCCTGGACTTCAGTCACCCGGCTGCTGTTCAATCTGAATGAATCCCTGATTCGCGATTGAATCGCGGTTGTCGCCCGCTCGAAAGTCGCCGACAATCGCTCTCATTGACCGACTCACTGCCCGTACTCCGTCCGAATCGCAGTCCACAGCATGTCCCAGCCACTCTTCGCGCATCGCGACCCGCAGGTTGTTCGCCGGCTCGCGCGTCGTGTGACCCGATTGATCGTGGTGTTGATCGCGGTCACTTTGGCGGATCGTACCGTCGCCGCCAGCGACGATGTGCGTCCGGTTTCGTTTGATGACGCGATACTGCCGGTTCTGACGGCGAAATGTGGACGCTGCCACGGTGCGGAGACTCAAAAAGGGCAACTCGCGCTGCATTCGGCGAAGTCGCTGAGAGCGGGGGGCGAGGGGGGGCCGGTGCTGGTCGCGGGCAAACCCGAAGAGAGCCGACTGATCGAAGTTCTCGAAGCGGGGGAAATGCCTCCGGATGGCAAGAATCGACTCACCGCCGACGAACTCGCTTCAATCAAGACATGGATCCAGCAGGGAGCGAAGTTCACCGACTCGGCGGAGGTGGATCGCGTGACCCAGCACGAAGTCATCCCCATTCTGCTCTTGCGGTGCGTGGTCTGTCACGGCGGACGCCGGCGTGAGGCCGACCTCGATTTGCGGTCGCGCGACGGGATGCTGCGGGGGGGGAAATCGGGGCCATCCATCGTTCCCGGAGATCCCGGGGCGAGTCTGCTTTTGAAGCGGCTTCTCGCGGAGGAAATGCCTCCGCGCCCCAAATTGACCGAGGCGATGGTCAAGCCGCTGGAACCCGCTGAATTTGAGGTGATCTCCCGCTGGATCGAACAGGGTGCCGTCGAAGTGGCTCTGCCCCCGGACTTGGCGGGAACAGCCGACGATCCTCTCGTACGTCCGCAGGACCGCGAGTTCTGGTCGTTCCAGCCCCCCCAGCGCCCGAAGATTTCCGAGATCAACGACAAGTCCGCGGCGCGGAACACAATCGACCGGTTCATTCTCGCCCGGCTCGATTCCCTGGAGTTGAAACCGTCACCCCCCGCAGACTCCCTGACGCTGCTCCGTCGCGCGACGTTCGACCTCACCGGCCTTCCGCCGACGCCCGAGGAAATCGCCCGGTTTCGTACAGAAACGGAAAATCGAACTCCCGCAGAACAGGCCGCCGCTTATGACCTGCTGATCGACCGGCTGCTGGAGTCGCCCCGCTATGGAGAACGCTGGGGCCGGCATTGGCTGGATGTCGCTGGCTACGCCGACTGCGAGGGACGACGGGAACAACATCTCCCCCGTCCCGATGCCTGGCGCTATCGCGATTACGTCATCCGCAGCTTCAACGCAGACAAACCGTACGATCGATTCCTGCAGGAACAACTCGCCGGCGATGAATTGGCGGACTACACCCATGCCGCCGAAATCACTCAGGAGATCGAGGACAATCTCGTCGCCACCGGGTTTCTGCGAATGGCCCCCGACCCCACCTGGGCCAACCTCACCGGGTTTGTCCCCGATCGACTGGAAGTGATCGCCGACTCGCTGGATGTGTTGGGATCGGGAGTGATGGGCATGACGTTGAAGTGTTGTCGCTGCCACTCGCACAAGTTCGACCCGTTGCCGCAGCGTGACTACTACCGAATCGCGGCGATCTTCAAGGGGGCGTACGATGAACACAACTGGTTGAAGCCCGACACGGTTGGTTTTGGTGGCGCGCTCAATGCGGGACTTGCCGCGCGCAATCTTGCGGTAGTGACAACGACCGAACGAAACCGCTGGCTGGAACAGATCCAGGCGATCGACGCCGAGATCGCGACACTGAAGTCGCAAGGAAACGGTGCCGACATTCAGGCAAATCCGGGAGCTGGAGGGACGGAAACCGCGCGAGCCAAAACTGTTCGCCCTGTGGGACAGCGGTGATCCGTCCCCCACGTACATCTACCGGCGGGGAGACTATCAACACGCCGGCACTCCGGTCTCACCGGGAATCCCCTCCGTCTTGACTCAGAGTGGCGCGCCGTTTGAACCCCGTCCTCCCTTTGCGAACGCCCCCTCCACCGGCCGCCGACTGGCGTTCGCGCAATGGTTGACCCGCCGCGACAATCCCCTGACGGCGCGAGTGATTGTCAATCGGGTGTGGCACCTCCATTTTGGCCGAGGAATTGTGCGAAGTCTCGGCAATTTTGGTGTCATGGGAGATCGCCCCACGCATCCGGAGTTGCTCGACTGGCTTGCCTGCGAGTTGATGGACAACGGGTGGAGCCTGAAGGGGCTACATCGCGTGATCATGACCTCGGCGACGTATCGACAAGCGTCGGTCGTCGACGAACGGCACAGCGAACGCGACGCGGACAATCAGTGGCTCTCCCGGATGCCCTTGCGACGCCTGGATGCGGAAGCGCTTCGGGACAGTCTGCTGTTCGCCGCCGGTACTCTGGACGAAAGCCAGTTTGGTCCGGGCGATCCGGTTCAGGTGCGGGCCGATGGCCTGGTTTCCACAGGAAGTCGCCGTAGCGTCTACGTGCAACAATTGCGCAAGCATCCCGCGACATTGCTTGAGAGCTTTGATCTCCCGCAGATGAACCCGAATTGTCTCGCCCGCAGTGAATCGCTGGTCGCGCCGCAAGCGCTGCATCTGATGAACGACACGACGGTGCGCCAGCTCGCACAGCGCGCCGCCGATCGGGTGGTCGCCGCCCACGGGACACCCGTGGAGCGCGTCAAAATGCTGTTCGAGCAGATTCTGGGACGCGACCCGACGGCCGAGGAACGCTCGGCCTGCGTGGCGAAGCTCGATGAATTGACCGACGCATGGAGCCGCCGACCGCAAGAACAGGGTGACTCCACAGTCCCCGCTGGCCAGCGGGCGCTTCGCACACTCGCGCATACGCTGATCAATTCCGCCGCGTTCCTGTACATCGATTGAGATTCGAAATGTCCATCGCGGCCCGCGTTTCGAGGCATTCTGTGATCCTTCCGACATTCACCAGCGGACTGACGCGTCGCGCGTTTGGCACCAGCGTCGCCGCCGGCCTGCACGGCGCGGCCCTGATGCACTTACTGGGGACCGATCTTCCGGCGGACAATTCCCGCGAGGCGTCTCCCCCACGTCTCTTCGAACCCGCCAATCTGCGTCCCCGGCGGGCTCACACTCCGCCCGCCGCCCGAGCGGTCATTCAGCTTTTCATGAATGGCGGCCCGAGTCAGATGGATCTGTTTGATCCCAAGCCGGCGCTCGACGCCCACCATGGAGAGCCGTATTTTTCGAAAATTGCGGGCGAAGTCGAGAACGTCAAAGACGCCGGCGCGCTGATGCGCAGTCCGTTCCAGTTCGCCCAACATGGCGAATGCGGAATGTGGGTTTCAAACGCGTTGCCGCACCTCGCCCGGCATGTGGACAAGCTGGCGCTGGTGCGGTCGATGTACACCACCAACATCACGCACGAGCCGGCCCTGTATCTGATTCAAACAGGCCGCATGATTTCCGGACACCCGACGCTGGGGTCGTGGGTGGTCTACGGCCTGGGGAGCGAAAACCAGAATCTCCCCGCGTACGTTGTGCTGGATGATCCGCTGGGTTTGCCGATCAACGGTGTGGAAAACTGGAGCGCGGGGTTTCTCCCCCCGAACTTTCAGGGAACCCGGTTTCGCTCGAGCGGTTCCCCGGTCCTCAATTTGAAGCCGGAACAGGAAGACCCGGGCGACGTGCAGCGGCTGGAGCGGGACTTGTTATCCCGGCTCGACCGACTGCATCAGCGAAATCGCCCGGGACAGCCGAATCTGGACGCCCGCATCGCCAGTTATGAACTGGCGGCCCGCATGCAGATGTCGGCGGGCGACGCGTTGGATCTGTCGGCGGAAACCCAGGGGACTCTGGAGTTGTACGGCATCGGGCGCGAACCGACCGACAGTTACGGACGGCGCTGCCTGATCGCCCGCAGGCTGGTGGAACGGGGTGTGCGGTTCGTCCAGCTCTATATCAACGCGCAGATCTGGGACAATCACACCGGACTGGCGAAGGACATGCGGGCCGCGTGTGAACGGACCGACCTGCCGATCGCCGGCCTGCTGACCGACCTGTCGCAGCGGGGGCTGCTCGACGAGACGCTGGTCGTCTGGGGGGGCGAATTCGGCCGACTGCCGATCGCCCAGCTTCCCGCCGACAAAGACGAACAAAAGGCGGGACGAGATCACAACAAGAACGCGGGAGTCTGTTGGTTCGCAGGTGGAGGCGTGAAGGGGGGCGTGACGCACGGCGCGACCGACGAATTGGGATTCACCGCGGTCGAAGGTCGAGTGAGTGTCCCCGACTGGCACGCGACCATTCTGAATCAGGTGGGGTTGAGCCACGGGGATCTCAACGTGGAGCAATCTGGCCTGAGGGAGCGCCTGACCGGTGTGCATCCCGCCCGGGTAGTTCAGGAGATACTTGAATCGCCGCCCGAGGGCTGACGGGGTATGTTGCGCGATTCCTGAACACCCTGTCTGTTTCGCTTGGCCCCCGTTGGGGCTTCGCCTCTTCGCCGCGATTCACTTCAAATCGTAAATATGCATCTCCTCCTGATCGCGCAGAAACAGCTTCCCGGAAAAGACCACCGGGTAAGTCCACGACTTGGAACTTGACCGGTTCTTCTGCTCCAGTCGCCCGAGTTCCTGATAGCCGGCTGGCGTCGCCCTGACCATCGCGACTTTCCCTTCCGACTCATCCCGCACGAACAGCTTGCCATCAGCACTGGTGAGGCTGGCTTTCCCGACCGAGCGATTGTTCCACTTCTTCTTTCCGGTTTTGAGTTCAATGCAGGTCAGCCCCCCCGAGTCGCTCGATCCGTACACGTAACCGTCGACCAGAACCAGGCCTCCATGTTGAACTTTCAGATCGTTTGAGTGATACGCCATGGTAGCCGATGTGGTGTTTCCTGATGTCGACAGGTTCAGCATGGAGCCTCCCTTGCCGTAGCCTGAGGCGCTGAACAGCATGCCGTCGGCATACACCGGGGCGGCACAGTTCGCGGTCCCGTTGGCAGAGCTGTCGTCGCGCCAGAGAAACTTGCCATCGTCGGCCCGAACCCCCACCACTCCCTTCGCGGTGAACTGGGCATACTGCCGCAAACCGCCGACTTCGATCGGCAGAATCGACGAATACCCCGGTCCGTCG
>JAPLOC010000895.1 GCA_026692825.1 Planctomycetota bacterium
CGCGTGGGGGGGGGCGAGACCCAGGTCGCCGACGTGCGGATTCTGGCGACATCCACCCAGGATCTTGAGCAGTTGATGGAACATCAGCGGTTCCGTAAAGATCTTTACTTTCGCCTCCGGGGATTCACGATCGCATTGCCGTCGCTACGTGACCGGTCTCAGGACATCGCCGAACTCGCCCACTACTTTTTGTTTCGCAAGAATCGCCAACTGGGAACTGCGGTCACTTCCATTTCCGAAGAGTCCCTCGAGCGAATGCAGCAGTACAACTGGCCGGGCAATGTGCGCGAACTGCAAAACGCGATTCGGGAGTCACTGATTCGATCGTCTGGCCCGGTGCTGATTCCCGAGTTTCTGCCTCCCGAAGTCTTGCGGCAACCGGTGCCGGATGAGTCTTCGGAAGACGACTCCAACGTGATCGCGACCTGGGAGTCACTGGCGAGAGAGGTTGACGCGGGATTAATGTCCCAGGAGCGGGGTCTGTACCGGCGGGCGCTGCGGCAGTTTGACCGAATCGTGGTGAGCGGGGCGATGAAGAGAACAAATGGCAACCAGGCCTCCGCCGCCGAATTGCTGGGACTGAGCCGCCCGACGTTGCGCGGCAAAATCCGTTCGATGAAGCGCGACTTCCCCGATCAAGACAGACTGGATTGATGTCACACCCCACGAAGATCACACACGTTCATGCCCGCGAGGTTCTCGACAGCCGGGGGAAACCGACGGTGGAGGTTGAGGTCCACTGCGGACCGCACGCCGTTGGTCGGGCGATCGTCCCCAGTGGCGCGAGTACCGGACAATTCGAAGCGCACGAGTTGCGTGACGGAGATCCCACCCGGTTCGACGGCCAAGGGGTGCTAAAAGCGGTGCAGTCGGTCTCGGCGGTGCTGGGGCCGGAATGTGTGGGATTGGATGCTGTCGATCAGGTCGCCCTCGACCGCCGGCTGCTTGAGTTGGATGGTTCACCGCATAAGTCGCGGCTGGGGGCCAATGCGATCTTGGGAATCTCGCTGGCGAACGCCCAAGCCGCGGCGGTCGCGCGGCGCGTCGACCTGGTGGTTCACCTGCTCGATCTGTGGCAACAGACAGCCCTCCCCGCCGAGTTTCGGACGCCGGGACGAATGGGCATGTCGGATGCGTCACTGGCACCGCTGGGTCAGGAACTGCTGTTGCCACTGCCCATGGTCAACATGATTTCCGGGGGTCTGCATGCGGGACGCAATCTCGACCTGCAGGACTTTCTGATACTCCCCGTGGGGGCCGGCAGTTATCGTGAGGCGCTCGGTTGGATCGTTTCGATTTACCGGCGACTGGGAGAGGCGCTGACGTCGGCTGGCTGCGAGGGGGTGCTGGTGGGGGACGAAGGGGGATATGGACCCCGTCTGACCAGTAACGAAATGGCGCTTTCGTTTCTGACGCTGGCGATCGAACAGGCGGGGTTGCGGCCGGGGATCGATGTCGCCCTGGGACTGGATGTCGCCAGCACCCATTTTTTCGATGCCGGCCGCTACCTGTTGCGGTCGGGCGGAGACGTGGAATTCGACTCGGCGGGCATGGTCGACCTGCTGGACGACTGGTCGCGGCGCTATCCGTTGATCAGCGTGGAGGATGGCTGTGCCGAGGATGACTGGGACGGGTGGAACCTGTTGACGAATCGGCTCGGGGGGCGATTGCAACTGATTGGCGATGATTTGTTTGTGACGAATCCCGAGCGACTGAAGCGGGGGGTTGAAAGGGGTTGCGCCAACAGCGTGCTGATCAAGCTGAACCAGATCGGTTCGTTGACGGAGACGCTGGTGACATTGCGAATGGCGCTCTCGGTAGGGTATTGGCCGGTCGTCTCCGCCCGCAGCGGTGAAACCGAAGATTCCTTCATCGCCGTCCTGGCGGTCGCGACCGGAGCGGGTCAGATCAAGATCGGCTCGGTCGCCCGCAGTGAGAGATTGGCCAAGTACAATCAGCTCTTGCGGCTGGAGGAGAAGCTCGGTTCCCGTGCGGGATACGCGGGGGGCAAGATTTTCCGCACGCTGCGAGGACACTCTTAGGCGCAGGTCGACTTCCCGTCGACTCCGCGTGACGCTATACCGTTCAAAATGTCGTCCGTTCTGAATTCAACCTCCGGGAGAGTTTGTCCGATGAGTGCCGAGCAACGCGCCAAAGAACTGGGAATTGAATTTCCGGTCCAGCAGCCGGGCTATCTGAATCTGTGTGTCCGCAGCGGCAACCAGTTGATCACCTCGGGTCACGTCAGCGACATGAAGGGGATTCTCGGGGGGAATCTCACGACCGAGCAAGGCTACGAGGCGGCCCGGCAGTGCGCGGTGAAGATTCTGCAGTCCGTTCACCATCGCCACGGAACGCTGGATGGACTCAAGTTGCTGAAAGTCCTGGGGTGCGTTTATTCGGCTCCCGATTTCATCGAGCAGCACTTGGTGATCAACGGCGCGTCGGACCTGTTCCACAAAGTGTTCGGCAAAGAGACCGACGGTTACCACGCCCGCAGCGCTCTCGGATTCGCGGCGCTTCCCACGGGGGCGGCCGTCGAAGTCGAAGCGATTTTCGAAGTCAAGTAATTTTGTGATTCGCCACGCGTCCGAACGCGACGCGTAGACGTCGAGCCGCGCCCGCCAGAAGGCGGTAGCAGGTATCCGTTTCCTGACGGGAGCGGCTCGGCTATTTCCTGAGATTTTCGTACGTGTGGGGTATACCGCTGCGGATTTCATTGGGTGGAACGTGTCATGCGAATAAAATGTCCCCATTGTGAACAACTGATTGATCTGGTCGGAGTGGCCCGTGAGGATTCCTCGCTCACCTGCCCTTCATGTCACACCAATGTGACATTGGAAGACGTCGAGA
>JAPLOC010000896.1 GCA_026692825.1 Planctomycetota bacterium
ACAGAGTCGCCCAGCGTGTCGGAACCTCGGCTGGTTTTCAGCGCGAGTGAAATCGCCCAGGAATCGCCGTTCTTGATGGCGGCACGCAACCGCAACACCGCCATCTCAAACAGTTCCGCTCGGATCGCATCCCGCTCGGCTCGCAACCGGGGAGATTCGGCGATGCGTTTCAACAACCCCTCGGGAACACATCCCAGTTTGCGGGCGGCCAGAACCGGTTGACCCGCGGTGAGCAACAACGCCGCGATGATCTCCTCGTCACTCGGTGCGCGCTCCTCTGGCCAGGATTCACCGGACCTCATCGGTCGCTCCTGTTGGGAAAGGGGTCGGCGTCAGGAGAGCCGGGGGAATCGGAAATCAAACCGAACAGGCGCGCAGACATCCGGTCGGCGGGACCGACGTACTGGAATCCCGCCGTCAGTCGTCCCAGGGCGGCGGTGCGGTTGAACGCCGCGTGTTTCCCCTCGGTTCGATGCCCCAACGAGGGAGCGCGGCGTAATTCCCAAAGCGGGCTGCGTACTCGATGGGCGATCATTCCCGGATGCGAAGTGACACTGCAATACCGCTTCCCCGTCGCGCGGTGCATGGCGGCGACGAACTCGCTGAGAGCGTGACCGATGCCAACCCCTTGAAAATCGGGGAGGCAGACCGTGCGGTGTTCGCGCCACAAGCCGCCGCCTGCGCCGGGCTGACTGAGGACCGCTGTGAAAGCGGCTGGCCTCCCTTCACACAGTGCCACGAAACATCGCGACGACTTGTGCAGACCACCACTTAGATAATGATGCGAACGGAACAGGTTCCAAGCCGAGGAATGCGCGCGGACCACGTCGAGCCGAACCCGGGGGCGTCGTTGAAGAGACCTCCATTCGAACCGATTCGACGACGGATCGAACAGCCAGTCGGGTTGGAGCCAGTCGATGACATCGTAATGGCAACCGACAGCGACCAGTTTCCGACCTGAGCCGCGTACGGTCCGGGCGATCGCCGCGCTGCCAATGCGGGCGACGGTCCGATCGACGACCGACGTGAATTCATCAATGACCGCCAGTTCAGGCCGCTCGGCAAGCGCGCGGGCGATTGTCGCGCGGAATTGTTCGCCGGTCGAGAGTGTGGCGAACGGTCGCAACCACGCCGGGGGAGACGAAAAGCCGACGCTCGACAACAAGCCGGTGATCTCCTTGATTCCCATGGCTGTTGGGAATCCGTCGACCAAAGCCCGGTCGGGGGGCCAATCGTACCCGCTGACGAGTGCCGACCCGAATAATTCGCGTGCGAGGGTGGATTTGCCACAGCCAGAGGGGCCGACGATCAGACCGATCTGCCAGGGGCGCTCTTCGATCGGCAATTCGACGGTCCAGCGATGTTCGCTGCGTTGTGAGGGAGGGATATCGAACAGCCCCTCGAGTTGGGCCACGCGGGGGGTGCGGAGGATGAGAGAGGATTTCAGGCAATCAACGCGCGGCATGAGAGTCCCTCGGCGGCAAAGCGTTCGAGCAGGGTCAGTTGTTGGGCTTCGTTTTCACAGTCAATGAGGACGCAATAGCGCGACGGAAGCGCGTCGCTCGGTGGAGACTGAACCGCCGGCGGGGCGGTCGCGGTTTCAGGCGGTGGCGGATCGCGCTGGAGGTCATCGACGGCTCGTTCCCATTCGCCCGCGAGCGCGTCAATCACTTCGGACCGGTCGAACTGCACGCTGTCGAGGAGGGTGTCGAGTTCCTCGGAGTCGACGCCGGCGAGAGCCGCCAGTGGGTCGAGCGTGACCAGCAACTTGTCCGCCTCGGCTTCGGTGAGGTCGAGAACCAGGACAGGGACGAGGGCTTTGGGAGTGGTCTCGGCACGCAGGTGACCGTCGATCAACTGGAGCCGGCCGTCGGGAAGTTCACGGGCGAGCAAGGCGTCGGCGTAACCAAT
>JAPLOC010000897.1:0-8549 GCA_026692825.1 Planctomycetota bacterium
CGGTGGTCGAAGCGGGTGCCGCCGGGGCGGGAGCCTGGGGGGCCGGGGCAGGGGGGGCGGCGACAGGTTCCGCAGCGGCCGTCGCTGCGGGTGCCGCTTGCGCCGCCGCTCCGCCACTGCCAACTGCTCCCTGCATGCGTGCCAATTCGAGTTTGGAGAGTGGCTTCCCGGAGGGGGAGGGGGCTGGTGCTGCCGGTTTCGGAGCGGCGGCAGCGACCGGGGCCGCTGGTTCCGCTGCTGCGGTTACCGGAGCCGATTTTCCGGAACCTGCGGCTCCTTGAAGGCGGGCGAGTTCAAGTTTCGAGAGGGGTCGGCCTCCCGGGCCGGTTGGGACGGCGGGAGCGGCGGCTGGAGCTGCCGGTGCAGGGGCTGCGGCGGCAGGTACAGTCGCTTTTCCTGCCGCTCCTTGCAGGCGCGCCTGTTCCAACTTTGACAGCGGTTTGCCACCCTCTGTCGGTGCCGCTCCCTGCATTCGCGCCTGTTCGAGCTTCGACAACGGCTTGGCACCGGCTGCCGCCGGCGGGGCGGCGGCGGGTGCTTTGGCGGGAGCGGCGGCTGGTTTAGCGGCCTCCGGTGCAGCCTTGGCGGGGGCGGCCTTTTTGGGCTTCGCTTCCACAATCCGCAGGTAGGACGGTTCGATGTCGTACCAGCTAATGTCCACCGGATGGTCGAACTGCACCAGCAGTCTCCCATTCATGTTCACGGTCTTGACCGTTCCGGTCAGGCCTTTGAACCGACGCAATTCGGGGACGGAGGGGTCCACCTCGACATTTTTGTCGGTGTACTGCGACTTCAACGCGTCAACTGCTGCGAACGACATGCCGGATCCTTAGAAAACGCCGGTCCATCAGAACTAGCACGCATTCTCTAGCAACCTGAGATCGAAATCAAGCCTGCGGCCGGGCCAGAATCTGGTACCGCCAGCGGATTTGCTTCAGGCTTTCGCTTGGCTCGCAACCTGTTTGTTCACAATAACCTGCGACAATCCGGCCATCCTCCGTTGCGATCACGGGAGGCGTGACGGAGACTTCATTTCCCGGAACTGGCAGTGACTCGATCTGCCACACGTCACACCCCGCGTTCGAACCACCCCCTGCGCCGTGCGGTCCCGACACAATCTGATAGGTCGAGGTCATACCCACCCGGGCGGCGGGTTTCTTGCGACGGGCACAGATCTCGAAATCGACCTTCCCCGACTGGGCATCCAATCGGATCGCGGCGGAGAATATCGCCTGTCCCGCCTGGCCCATCATCTGAAACTCGCACGTGTCGGTGCCCATCGGCTCAAACCACAGGTCTTGAAAAGCGGGACTGCACGGTTCGGCGTCGTCTGCCCCCCCCTCCAGCGAGCAGAGCCGACTCGAACCCCCGCCGATCTGTTCGAGAGAGTGGCTCCAACGGTCACCCGTCAGCTCAAACACGACCACCAGATTCGAAAATCCAACCTGAACCCGGTCCGCACTCCGTTCGATTTGAAACATCCGCGTTGTGTCTTTGAGTTTCTCGGGCAAAGTCTCGTTCGTTCCGCCGGCTTGAGTATAGCGGAGGATCACACCAGTATCATTCGCAGCAGAGTATCGACTATTGTTGATTGATCGCCCTATCGCCGATACTCTTTACTGACAGCCGAGTGCGCGGTAACGCGTCACTCCGTGGATTCAGTTCCAAAATCCGGAGTCGCCATGAGTTCCAGCCCCATCCAGCCACGAAACGATCGCGAAACCACGGCCCCGCAGCGGTGTGGTGGACCAATCGATCGGCGGTCGTTTTTGCAGTTGGGAACGTTGGGGCTGGGTGGGCTGTCGCTGGCCGACGCGCTGCGGTTGCGGGCCATGGCGGGCAACGACGATCGCGCGGCTCACGACGACACGGCGGTGATTTTCGTCTGGCTCCCGGGAGGGCCGCCGCATCTTGATATGTACGATATGAAGCCGGAAGCGCCGGCGGAATATCGGGGGGCGTTCACACCCATCGCGACCCGGGTACCCGGGATCGATGTCTGTGAACTGATGCCGCTGCACGCCGCGTGTTCAGACAAATACACGGTGATCCGGTCGATCGCCCACAACTTCGCCGACCATGGTGGGGGGCACAAGCGGTTCATGACCGCCCGCGATCCACTGGAACCGACCGGATTCGTCAACGACTTGCCCGCCGCCCCCTCCTTCGTCGCGAAGTGCCGCGAAGGGCAACGCCGGGGACTTCCGAATTACATTTCGTTCACCGATGGCGGTCGGGAGGGGGTCGATGTTTTTTCATTTGGAGCCGCCTACCTCGGCCCGTCGTATGTTCCGTTTGCGATCCCGGGAGATCCGGTTCAGCCGAGTTTCTCGGTTCCGAACATCGCGCTCGACCAGGCGCTGTCAGATCGGCTGGATGATCGACTGACGCCTCTGAACGGGTTCGACCAGATCCGCCGGTCGATTGATCGATCGGGGACGATGGAGGCGGTGGACGAGTTTCAACGGCGGGCCACTGAAATGCTCACCAGTACCGCGACGCGTGACGCGTTCGACCTGTCGCGGGAGACCGACGCGACGAAGACTCGTTACGGCCGGCATGCCTGGGGGTATCGCCTGATGCTCGCTCGGCGGCTCGTCGAAGCGGGGTGCAGCTTTGCCACTGTGGTTGTCGAGAATCCGTATCAGTCGGGGGTTGAGTGGCTGGCCGTGACGGCGCTGATCGAAGATCTCTACGCGCGGGGCCTCGACCGCCGCGTGCTGCTGGTGGTGACCGGGGAGTTCGGCCGGACTCCCCGGGTTGAAAACGTGAAGGGCTCGCAGACCGGCACCGTCCAGCCCGGCCGAGACCATTGGCCCAATTCAATGAGCCTGATCGTTTCCGGGGGAGGCCTGAAAATGGGTCAGGCGGTCGGATCCACGACGGCTAAGGGAGAAGTTCCGAAGGACCGCCCGCTGACTCCGAATGACCTGTGGGCGACGATTTACCGGCATTTGGGAATCGACGCCGAGCGGGCGTTCCCGGATTACCGTGGTCGTCCGATGCCGATTCTGCCGTACGGCAAGCCGATCGCGGAACTGATGTAGTTCACCGGGCCGGCTCAATCCCCGGGAGTTTCGGATCCGCGGGAGGGGGAGGGGGCGCGGGCGGTTCTGCGCCAGACACCAGACTGTTTCAGAAACAGCCCCTGGATCACCCCGCGCAGCATGGCGACCTGGCTGAGAACGAAATAGAAGCCGACGCGCAACGGTCGCACCGTGCGGGTGGCGGGAATCAGCCATGCAACGATAGAAGATGCGTAGAAGGCAAGCTGCCCGAACAATACGATGCGAAACACCCAGTCTTCGTTCCAAAGAAACAGGTTCGAAACTAGCAGCAGCACCAGCCAGCAGGGGCTCACCCACCGGACGAACTTGTGGGAAACCCAGGAGAAAAAAGGAAAAACGCGAGTTGGGGAGGGAAAGTCCCGGCGCAAAACACTCTGCGCCGCGCCTGCCGCGAGCCGCACGCGTCGGCGAAATTCGTCTTCGGCACTGGGCGTCCCCGATTCGGTCGCGATCGCGGTCTGATCGTAAAGCAGTCGCTGGCCGGCGTTGATGACGTTCATTGACGTCTTGAAGTCGTCCAGCAGTGTGTCTGCCGGCAGGGGAAGAAACAATTCCCGACGAACCACGTACATTCCGCCATCTACACAGATCGTCGAACCGAGCGCAGACTCAAAGATCTGAATCTGGCGCTCAATTCGGTAGTACAGCGATTCTCCGGCGTTGAAATCCGAGATTTCGTTCTGAAGACGGACATCGCCCGTCACCGCACCGACCGTCGGGTCATTCAAGTGCGAAACGAGGATTTTCAGTGCGTCACTTTGGAACATGACGTTGGCGTCACAGAGGCACAGAATCTCTCCTGTGGACTTTGCCACCGCTTCGTTCAGGGTGGAGGACTTTCCGCGATTGATGGGAAAATCCAGCAGCCGAATTCCCCGGTCCGCGTAGCGGCGTGCGATTTCGTTGGTTTGATCCGTACTCCCGTCGCTTGCGACTAGGATTTCGAGGCGGCCCGCCGGATAGTCGATCTTCAGGGAGTTTTTCAGCTTCTCGTCAAGAACCGCGCTCTCATTGTACGCGGGAATAATCAGAGTGACTGTCGGCAGGTTGTCTCCGGCAACCCCCATCTTCCCGGTCGATTTCCGAACCTGTACCGGGACGAGGATACGCAGTATCGTCAAGTACCCAACGACGGAATACAAGGCAAAGAATGCGGAACAGAAAAACAGAATCAGCCAGATCACTGGATGGAATTTGTGCAGGAATCGTTGGGGAGAGGAAAAACTGCCAACTGTAGGAAGATGCGGGACAGGGTACGCAGGACTTCAGGATAGCGAAAAATGGCTGCGAACGTCACCAGTGGCAGGAAATCATCAGTGCGAAATGTTGGGTTTGAAAAAAGTCTTCTTCCAAAGTCAGGCAAAACGAGAAGTTTTGAATCAATCCGTTCGGCCTCCCATCAAAGATCTCCCCTGATTTGAACGATCCCGTCGCGACCGTTAGACTTCCCACAGCGACAGTACCATTCTCGGATCAGACACTCGTGACAACCCATCCCGGTCCTTCCATTCCCTCGCCGCGTCAATCGCGAAGGTGGGTTCTGTACCGTCGCGTTGTTCTGGCCACTCTGGTGGTTCTGTTCGCCTTGAACACCTGGGGCATGTTTGTCTATTTCCGGGAAACTCGCGAATTGATTCAGATCGCGGACCGGGTGACTCGGGGTGCCGAGTCGAAGACCGAAGAGATGCGGCGGCTGGTCGCCTATTGTGCGGACGAGATCCCGCGTGGGCATCCGGACGACAGTTTTCTGTTGCCGATCTTTTCCCCGTTGCGACCAACCGCTTGGCAGGTCGTGCAGCACGGGGGGGATTGCAGTTTCAAGGCGCGAACGTTCATCGTCTTGGCAAATCATCGTGGCATACCAGCGAATCGCTGGGCACTGTATCAGCCGAATGGCGTTTCGACCCACGCGGTCGCGGTCGCGAAAACGGAGCGGGGAGAATTCGTTTGTGACTTGCTGTTTGGAATTGTCTACGAGCATGACGACGGCACTCCGATCAGCCTGAAGGAACTTCAGGCGGATCCGAAGGAACTGGCGGCGGCGATCGAACGCGAGATTCAACGCGGCAATCCATACGTGACCAAGTACCCGCTCGAGAAATATAGCTACCACGCGCCGCGGTCCGTCCACTGGGAACACAACCCTGTTTTGCACGGGGTTTACAAGGTGCTGGCGGCCGTTTTTGGGAGCGAATGGACAGACAACCTGAGCGTGCCGCATTTCATGAACGAACCGGCGCAGATCGTGGCGGTGGGAAGTCTGCTGGCGATGGTGACACTTTGGCTTCCGCTGGGAATCCGGAGGCTGCGAAATCGACCGACCGGGGCAGACATCGCGTCAACCCCATCGGCTCCGGCCGGCAATACCTCAACACCAGCGGCGTGAAGGCGACAGTATGTGCGGAATCGTCGGTGTGTTGCGGCGTGATCCAGAATCTACCGTGGAGGAAACGGTGGTCGATGCGATGTGCCGTCGCATTGTCCATCGTGGACCGGATGATCAGGGGATTTTCGTCGACCGCAACATGGGTATGGGGATGCGCCGCCTGTCGATCATCGACCTGGGGGGTGGACACCAGCCGATCGGGAACGAAGACGGTTCGATCCAGGTCGTTTTCAACGGCGAAATCTACAACTATCCCGAGTTGCGCGAGGAACTTGCGGGTGCCGGGCATGTGTTCAAGACGCACAGCGACACAGAAACACTGGTGCATGGCTACGAGCAGTGGGGCGACGAGCTGCCCAAAAAACTGAATGGAATGTTCGCGTTCAGCATTTGGGACAGTCGCCGCCAGAGGTTGCTGCTGGGGCGCGATCACCTGGGCATCAAGCCTCTCTACCTGTATGAGGACGCCGGTCAGATCGCCTGGACATCGGAAATCAAGGCGTTGCTGTCGCTTCCGGGATTTCAGCCCCGTCTCGATCCGCAGGCGGTCGTCGAATTTCTGACGTTTGGCTATGTTCCCGCTCCGCGGACCATGTTTTTGGGAGTCCGAAAAGTCCCGCCGGCAAGTCGGGTGATCATTGAAAACGGGGTGACGCGGACGGAGGCATTCTGGGATCTGACGTTCCCGAAAATTGAGAAGTCGGCTGCGGAATGGTGTTCCGAAATCCAGGCGATGGTGGATGATGCTGTTCGACGCCAGTTGATGAGCGACGTGCCGTTGGGGGCGTTTCTCTCCGGTGGAGTCGACTCGACGGCGATTGTCGCCACGATGAAACGCCTCGGGATGGAACGAATCTCCACCTATTCGATTGGATTCGGGGGACAGGACGCGTTTCACAGCGAGTTGTCGGACGCGGCACAGACAGCCGCCACACTGGGAACCGATCACCACGAAATTGTGGTGGAACCCGACGTCGCGAAACTTTTCTACCCCTTGATTGAACAACTCGACGAACCGATCACCGACACGTCGTTTGTTGTGACGTACCTGGTCAGCAAGTTGGCGAGAGAGTCGGTAAAGGTCATTCTTTCGGGGGTGGGCGGTGACGAGATCTTCGCGGGATATCGGCGCTATCTTGGCCCGCGTTTGCGCAATCTTTACAACGCGATTCCGCGTGTCTTGCACAAGCGCGTTCTCCTTCCTCTGGCACGTCGACTCCCGGTCGACCGGGGGTCGGCCTGGAAGTCGCGTTTCCGCTATTTGCGCGGTTTCCTCGAGGCGATGGAACACGAAGAGGCTGAGAGTTACCAGTCGTACGTGGGAATCTTCGGTTCCGGGGAATTGGCGGGGTTGCTCACTCCCGAGTTCGCCCAGAGCGCGGCTGAAGCGCGGCCGACCGAAGTGGCCGACTACTACCGCCAGGCCCCCACCGACGATCCCATCAATCAAATGATGTACGCCGACGTGAAAACGGCTCTGGTCGACAGCCTGCTGGCATTCACCGACAAAATGACGATGGCGGTCTCTCTTGAGGCGCGCGTGCCATTGCTCGATTATCGTCTGGTGGAATTGGCGGCCCGAATTCCCGGAAAACTCAAGTTGAAGGGAATGGGGGGGCTCAAGGACATCTTCAAGACCGCGATGGCCGACCGGCTTCCAGAAGGGGTCGCGAACCGTAAAAAACGGGGCTTCGGAACACCGATCAGCCGCTGGTTCCGCGGCGACCTGAAACCGTTGCTGAGAGACCTGCTCTCACCCGAACGGATTCGCGCGCGGGGATATTTCCAGCCAGCCGCGGTCGAACGTCTCATCGATGACCATTTGAGCGAGCGGGCCGACCGCTCGGAGCATCTGCTTTCGCTGCTGACGTTTGAAATCTGGCACCAGCTTTACCTGGACGGGAAGTAACATGACGTTGCTGGGAGCCATTTTGTTTTGGGGGGGGCTGGCCGCGATCGCGTCCACCTACGTGATCTACCCGCTGTTCGTGGTTCTCGTCAGCCGAATTCTCGGCCCGGAACCAGAGCCAGCGGAAATCACTCCTGACGTGACGCTGATTGTGAGCGCTTTCAACGAAGCCGAGGTGATTCGTAGCAAGTTGGAAAACGCGTTGGCGCTCGATTATCCCCCCGATCGACTTCAGATTCTGGTGATTTCCGACGCGTCGGATGACGGCACGGACGAAATCGTTCAGGAATTCCGCGATCCCAGGGTCGTACTCTGTCGACAGGAACCGCGTGGTGGCAAGTCGCGGGGGATCACCCGGTTCATGGAGTCGGCGCGGGGCGAGGCGGTGGTTTTCAGCGACGCGAACTCAATGTACGAGCCGCTGGCGCTCCGCTGGCTGGTCAAACACCTTTCCAACCCGCGGGTCGGATATGTCGTTGGGTACCAGGGTTACGATGCCGCCACGGAAACGAATGTGGCGGATTCCGAGAACACCTATTGGCAGTACGAAGTCGCGATCAAACAGGCCGAGAGCCGAATCTGCTCTGTTGTCGGAGGCGATGGCGCCATCTACGCGATTCGCAAATCGCTGTGGGTTCCGTTGGCTGACGACGACATCAGTGACTTTGTATTGCCCCTGCGGATCATCGCTCAGGGATACCGGGGAGTGTTCGAACGACGCGCAAAGTGTACGGAAGAAACCGCTTCGAGTTTCGCCGGCGAATTCCGCCGCAAAGTTCGCATCGTCAACCGCAGTTTCACCGGCTTGATGCGGGTTCCGCAGACACTGAATCCGTTCCGGGTCGGGGCATTTTCGTTTCTGCTGTTCTTTCACAAAGTCGTCCGCTGGTTTGTGCCGTTCTTGCTTGTGGCGGTTCTCGTGGGGAATGGGCTGCTCCTGGTCACCAGTGGATCGCCGATTTACTGGATCGCACTCGGCGGCCAGATGGCCTGTTACGCATTGGCCGGCCTGGGGACAATTCCCGCGTTGGGACGATTCAAACCGTTCTACATTCCGTACTTCTTCTGCCTCGTCAACATCGCCTGCGCGCGAGGGATTCTGCAGTCGATCCGCGGCCAACGGACTGTGTTGTGGAAGCCCGAACGCGGGCCGGACGTGGCTGCGGATTCGCCGCCGAGTTCGTGA
>JAPLOC010000897.1:8608-12783 GCA_026692825.1 Planctomycetota bacterium
AAGTCCAGACCGCAGCATCGTAGGAACGCCGTCCGCCACATGTCGGGACGACGTCGGCAGGTGAAGGAGTTCGGTGGCAAACCGCCGCTGGCGCGCAGGAAGAGGGGGGCTGCGCAGTTCGGCTTGAATCGGATCCTTCTCCCCGCTTTCGGGGAGAAGGTGGCCGAAGGCCGGATGAGGGGTAATGCGGGTGAATGGCAAACAAGGGGTTACCCAGGGCCAAGTCGTTACCTCCGATGGGTGTCCCCCTCACCCCCGGCCCCTCTCCCCGCGGTGGAGTCTGGTGTGCTTTGCGATGTCGTGCGCGGGGAGAGGGGGGAATGCGGAGGCTGCGCCGCGGGTTGATCCGGAACAGGCCCCTAATACAGCGCCGTCGCAAGCTTGCGGCGGTAGGTTCTCGCGAGTTCGGCTTCCGGCCCCAGCAGATGGAACAGCTTCACCATCGTCGATCGGGCATGTTCCCGGGGATCTCCCGTCGCCTGCTGAACGACTTTGAGGCAGATCTCCAGAGCCTCTTCATACTGCTGTGCAGCCCCCAGCGCGTCGGCGAGATGCACCTGCAAAGTCGGGTCCTCTGGGTTCGCCGCCACGGCGGCGCGGCATTCCCCCACCCCCCCCGCTTCGGCCGCCAACGCCCGCAGGTCGAGTTCGTCTTTGACGAGCTGCGCTTCGGGTTCCAAAAAGCCCCGTTTCTCGAGTTGATCGATAATCGCCCGGCTGTCCTGGTTGCGGTGCTGCTTCGACAGAAGTCTCGCCAGCGCGATCCGCAGTCCATCCTCCTGGGGCATCAACTCCAGCGCTTCGTGATACTTGGCCTCGGCCGCAGTCGGGTCCGAGCCTTCCAGCGATCGGGCTTCGGCGACAAGCTGCTCGGCGGGAGAGGGGAGGAACTGGCCCAGCCATGCACGCAG
Organism: Planctomycetota bacterium; assembly: GCA_026692825.1. Taxonomy (GTDB): domain Bacteria; phylum Planctomycetota; class Planctomycetia; order Planctomycetales; family Planctomycetaceae; genus UBA10511. The sequence continues at coordinate 9,520 of JAPLOC010000897.1, forward strand.
TGCCGACTCGGGTTGAACCCCGGTGAAATTGTCGACGATCTGGCCGTTTCGCAACACGAATACGGCGGGGATCGACTGCACCTGAAAGTAACTTGCCAGCCGGGGCTGCTCTTCGACGTTCACTTTGACGAGAGCGATATTCCCTGCCGACTCGTTCACGATCTTTTCAAGAATCGGCGCGATCTGTCGGCACGGTTCACACCACTCGGCCCAGAAGTCGATCACGACCGCGACGTCGTTCGAACGAGCGAGTGCGACCTGTTCGAAGTTCTCCTCGGTGCCGGCGACGACGGAATCGCTGGCGGGTTTCAGTTCAAGGTCGGCCATAACGGAAATGTGTCGAGCAGTGGTGAAGAACGAAGGTTCGAGCCGTGAGTGTAGGACTCGGGGAAGCGATGATCAAACCTGTCAGGGCGCGGTGGTGTGTACCGACTACCGAAGATTCCGATCCAGAAATTCCCACATCCCGCGCATCGAGTCGTCGCGCTGTTTTCCACCCCAGCCGTGACCGCCACCCAGAATCAGTTCCACCCGGCCGGGAACCTTGGCTTTCGTCAGCGCGGTCGCCATGAAAAACGCCTGCTCGTACGGCACGAGGGGATCTTCGGTCCCCTGAAGCAACAACGTCGGGGCGTCCCCCTCGTTCACGTAGGTGATCGGCGACGCCTTGCGATACTCTTCGCGTTTCTCTTCTTTCGTCCCGCCGAGGAAGTTTTTCACGATTCCCTGCGAGACCTCCGGATAATCGGCGAGCAGGTCTCGACCACCGCCTGCACTTTGCTCGATTGGTCGGCCCAGCCGCCGTTCCCTTCCAGACCATCGCCTTTGTCCATGGTTCCCAGCATCATGGCGAGGTGCGCGCCGGCGGAAAAACCGACCGCGCCGATCTTGTCGGCCCGGATATTGAGTTCTTTCGCATGCGCCCGCAGCCATCGAACCGCGCATTTCACGTCTTCCACCTGCGCGGGAAATCGATGTTTGGGAGCGAGGCGATAGCCGACGGAAATCGAGACGTATCCCCGTTTCGCCGCCTCGATGATCTCGTTCTTGTGGACATCCTTATTCCCCCCCGCCCAGCCTCCACCGTGAATGAAGACCACAACAGGAAACGGACCGGCTCCCGTAGTGGGTCGGGCGAGATGCAGTGTCAGCTTTTCATCACCGGCTGTGCCGTATTCCAGCGCCTCCTGCAATTCATACGCGGGTTTAGGAGGAGCGGCCGCGGCAGCCACGGCCCGGTCTTTGTTTGTTCGGGTGAACTGTCCCCCCCGCACTTTCATCTTCAGGCTGTAAACCTGCTTGTCGCAGGTCATGAACAACGTCTTGCCATCGTCACCGCCAAACGCGACGTTGGAACAGAACTCGGGAATCGGAATCAAACCGAGGGACCGGCCAAACCGGTCGACCACCCAGACGCCTCCGCTTCCCGACAGATAGAGCGTCCCGTTCTGGTCGATCGTGAATCCATCCGGTGCCGTCCGCTTGTCCGCAGCGACCGGAGGATCGAAGAAGAGTGTCCCCGGTCCCACGGTACCGTCCGCGAGAATCGGATACGCCCGCCAATTCATCGGTCCGTCGTCAGCGACATACAGCCAGCGACCATCATTCGACACCTTGAGGCCATTGGTGACCTGCATGTCTTCAATGATCTTTTTGACCTTTCCATCGGCCAGCAGCAGATAGACGGCGCTCGTCTTTTGTTTGTCGAAGTCGGGATCGGTGAAGTAGATGTCGCCATTGGGAGCCTGTGCGACATCATTCGGCTGGTGAAGTTTGTCGTTGAACAACAGGACTCTGGGATCGACAGGACCATCGTGGCCGATTTGGTAGCTGACGATGCGGTGACCAAACGCCTGAGCGCCAATCAGCCGGCCGTCGTTACCCAATGCCATTCCGTTGACCCCCTCGGTCTTGTCGGCCCAGACAGTCACTTTGCCCGGTGCGTCGAGTCGCAGAATTTGGGTGTCGGTCTTTTCTTTCCCGAACGCGGTGAAATACAGCTTGCCCGAGACGTTGTCCCAAACCGGCCCTTCGAAAAACCGCGGATCACTGTAGATCGACACCAGCTTCGCGCCGTCCGCCACAGTTGAGGGAAGCGGCCCGGCCTGCCCCCGTGCCATGGGGGTCAAGCCGAGCGAAATGAACGAGATCACCAACCAGATGCGAAGCGGAGTCTTCATGGCACGACACTCGACGAGGCGGGAAGTAAAGTTGTTTCCGTGCGATCTGGCTGACGATATCGCGGGAGCGTGCGAAAGGAAAGCGGCGTCGGAAACTACTCCAGATTCAAGTCGCTCAACACCTCCTCAAAGCGACCCCAAGGGACCGGTTTCGTGGGAATTTCCGCCGTCCGATTGTCGAGCGCCAGGTCGAGAACATACGAGGTCTCGATGTATCGGGTACGTTGACCGGCTTTTCGCAGCTCGGCGATTTTCGCCTGTTCCTGACGGAACCGATGGGCCAGTTCCCGCAAGGTGAGAATGCGGGCACCGTCGCTGCTGTGTTCGACTTTCACGTCCCGGCAGGCGGGCCAGTCGGCGAACAGCAACAGGTCGCGGACTTTGATCAGGATGATCGTCATCGGCTGGTGATGCGCGAAGTCCGCCGGCTCGCAACACGGTGCCATCACGTACAAGTCGTGGTCAAACACCCCGTTCCCCACCCGGTCGCAGACAAAGTTCGTCAAGGTTTCCAGCAGGTACGAACCCTCGGCTCCCTCCATCGAAATGAGCGTGCTTTTCGGCGTGACCTGAAACGTGCGATCGAGCAGAATCGACGCGAGGTATCCGTTGGGGACAACCCGATCGAGCTGCGACTGGCCCAATGACCGAATCCGCAGTGTGGTGGGGACGACCTGAGATGGCCCCCCACCGACGCCAGGAACGGTTTCGGTCGTGACTATGTGCTGCGAGATGACGACCGTATCGCGAGCATCACCCTGCAGAATACTTTGTCTCTCCCGGCGACGGCGCAACCGCGCGAGCAGCCACGTGGAGGTGCTACCAATCATCAACCCGAACATGACACCAAACCCGCGCCCACCCACCTCTCGCAAGATTTCCGCAAACATGATTTCACCTTGGTCTGAATACGGGGCTCATTGCTGACCCCCTGGATCGTATTCAGAACAGGAACGGCACCCGGGCCGGCGCGGTTCACGCGATTTGGTTCTGTGAATCGCAACACGAATGTAGAAAGCAGGTTGCGTCCAATTGATTTTTGACAAGATGAAGATGATGAAAGGGATGAACAGGATGGAGTTGC
>JAPLOC010000898.1 GCA_026692825.1 Planctomycetota bacterium
GTTGGTTTTCTGCCGACTCTGAATCAGTCGCAACGCGGGAAAGACCAACTTTTTCGGCTTGGCCTTCATCAGCAGGTGCAGCACCACGGGGAGCAGGACAAGCGCCATGCCGAACAACAGCGCGGGGTGCAACAAGCTCATGGTGGTGGGAATCTCGGTCGGATGAAGTGAGATCGCATTCTATCGGGCGCAGGAGGATTCCGCAAAATCTTCAACTGCCCGCATTTTGGGCTGGAGTCACCCGAATCCCAGGGACAATCTCCGCAAACGCTCGCAGGCTCGGAAACGAGGTATAACCTGCAAGCGGGCCGTTGAGTTTTTAGACAGGATGAAAGGGATGAAGAGGATTGGTGAGGCGACTGTCGATCGTGGGGACTGGAAGTTTTTCGGTTTCAGCCACTTACCCCGAGAGCAGGAATGGCGCGTAACTTCATCCTGTTCATCCCTTTCATCCTCTTCATCCTGTCAAATTCTTTCCGTCGGTCGTACGCACTCTCAAAGCCGCACAACCACATTCCGCAGGTTGGTCAAGATTTATAAACAATCCGCTTCGGGGCGAGGATCACCCGAATTCCAACCACAATATCTGTAGACGCTCGCGCGGCCGACTCGCTTCGTTCGCTGGCCGGGGAACCCAACTGAGCTTCCACGCGGGCCGATGAAAATGTTTGGTCGGGGTGGAAATCGCCCGTGCGAGAGATGACAATTTGAAAATCTTGTCCCTGGAACTCGTCTGAACACAGAAACGGCCGTTGGTTTGTCCCTGACCCCTCCCGCCCATTGGATCCAGCATACCGGTCCCAACCAGTGGTTCGTCCTCTGGCACCCGGCGAGCTGGAGCGTTGAAGAGTCGGCGGGCGGGGTGACTTTAACCGCTCCGGACGGCGGCGGGACGTTGTCGATGCAATGCGTCTGGGTGGAAGACGATCGGGAGATCTCGCCGGAACGCCTGATCAAGCTGAATCGGCTGTTCTACAAGACCCGCAAGATCCGGTCGCTCAAGAACCCCGAACTGGGAGAGCGGTCGCTCGGCTGGGAAGGGGAAGGGGTCTTGGGTCGCAAGCCCCCCTGGTACCGCCGGCTGCTGAGTCGCGCCGTTTGGCGTCGCTGGCGGGCGTGGGGCGTGGCACATCGCCGACTCAGTCTGATCGCGATGTACCTCGCTCCAACCGTCGCCGACCCCGAGTCAGCGACAATCGCCGGGATGATTGTCGGCTCGATGGAGTTCCGCGACCACCCGGCCTGTCCCCAAGAGGTGTTCGCCCGCAAGGTTCTTGAACTGGTCCAGAAGAAATTCCCCCAGCATGAATGCGCGATCGCCCCCGATTTTCAAGTCCGCATTGGCGACACCCGCGTCAATCTGACGAATTTCTATCGCACCTATGTGAATACGCCCCAGCATTTCGAAGAGATCATTCTCCCCGCGCTGACGACAATTATCGAAGTTCAGGGCTGGGGCGAGAAACAGACCGAACCCGAGCTGGAAACGGTTCGTTCGCGCATCATGCCCATGCTCTACCCGGAGGAGGACTGGCAGGAACGGTTGCCTGACCTGGTGGCGACTCCCTGGGTGGCGGGACTTGTGGTGCTGTACGTCGTCGATGAATCACACGCCTATTGGTTCATCCGCCGGGATCTGATGCAGAATTGGAAATTGGGTTCCGAGGAACTGCACGAGCTGGCCATCGCAAACATGCAGGGCTATTTCGACAAACATCCGATGGATTTCTCCCTGGCGGGGGACACCGAGGGACCGCGGCTGTTGATGCCGTCGCGGCCCGATGCGTACAACGCTTCGCGGTTACTCAGCGAGTCGTTTCTTGATCGGCTGCGCGGTGTCCTGGCCACACCCTTCGCGGTCGGAATACCAAGCCGGGATTTCCTGGTGGGGGTCAGCCTGCATTCGTCGGACGCGGTCAATCACGTGCGGAAGCGCGTCGCGGCGGATTACCGCGTCATGGACCACCCACTCTGCCGAAAACTGCTCCTGGTGACGCTCGACGGAGTGACCGAGCTGGCGGAGGATGGGGATATGAACCTGGGCGAAAGCGACGTCGCCGAGTGACGCGACTTGCTGGAGCGATCCCCCGACGCCGGTTATGCTTCCGCGAAGTTGACGCGGATTCGTTCCTCGCGGATTCGCCATTCGAATTCACTTGCACACGGAGATTCCAGATGCGCGATGGGTCTTTCTGGCACCGCCCGGCCCGGGGGGTGATGATTGTTCTGCTGACGGGAGTGACATTGGCCGTGAACGCCGCCTTCGTGGACGAGTACAAGAGCGGCATCAACTGGGCCGAGCCGGTGGTGGTGGATCCCGGTCCGGCCGGTGGCCCTCCGTCCGACGCCCGTGTTCTGTTCAACGGGAAGTCGCTCGACCAGTGGCAGGGGGGTGACAAATGGGAGATTCGCGATGGTTTCGCCGTCTCGAAAGAAACCGGCATCAACACAAAAGATTCGTTCGGTGACTGCCAGCTCCACTTGGAATGGGCGTCCCCCGAGAAGGTCGAAGGAGATGGACAGGGGCGCGGCAACAGCGGTGTTTACCTGATGGGACGCTACGAGGTTCAGATTCTCGATTCGTACATCAACAAGACCTACTTCGACGGTCAGGCGGGGTCGCTTTATAAGCAGACTCCCCCGATGGTCAACGCCTGTCGCAAACCGGGTGAATGGCAAACGTACGACATCATTTTCAACGCGCCGCGAATGGACGACAAAGGGAAGGTGATCAAGCCGGCGACGATCACCGTGCTGCACAATGGCGTGTTGATTCAGAACAATTTCGAACTCAAGGGGGGGACGTTCTACGAGCGACCCCCGGCTTACGACAACCCGCATCCGGAGAAAGGCCCGATCCACATCCAGTTCCATGGGAACCCGGTTCGGTTCCGCAACATCTGGGTGCGTGAGATCAAGCCGGCCCCGCTCGCGAAGTAGTCGCCACGCTCGGGCAGCCGCCTCGTTCCGGGGCGGCTGCCCGTTATTGTTTGGAACGGACGCTCTCTCCGACGCGCATCGATCCCCCCTTCGTTTTTTTCGCGCAGGTTCTCATGCCACTTGTTGAACATCCCGCGGGCCAGTATGCCTTTCTCCCGGGGATCGCGCCGTATTCCGGTGGCGTGGTGTCGATACCGGGATTCGAGATTGTGCATGTCACGCTCGATCGGCCCATTCCCTGGCGGAAGGGGTTCACGGTGATCGACAATTTTCTGGCGTCGCATCATCGTCCCCGGGCGGCGCTGTGCGCGATGGAGCTGCGTTCGCCCGCTCCGTTCACGTTCGCCGGCTTCGGGGAATTTAACACCGGTTACGCCAGCGTCCTCGCGGACTGGGGGTTGTTCGTCGATGGCGTGAATCCCGTCGCGCGGACCAACGTGGCCCCCGAGACCGCCCGTGTCGATGAACCGTGTCTGTTCGCGTTCTCGTACACCCGGCCATGCCCGTTCACCCAATCGAAGACATTCATTGTCGCCGGGGGAGGGGAACTCCCAGAGGGGATTCTGGGGGCTGACGCGATCATCGCGCGGGGCGACGTTTCGCCCGACGGGTTGGTGGCGAAAGCCCGGTTCGTGATGGATCTGATGGAAGGCCGTCTGCACGCGCTGGGGGCCGACTGGCCCGACGTGTCGGCGATCGACATCTACACCATTCACGGCCTCGACCGGATACTGCCAGAATCGCTCCTGCCGCGGATCGGCGTCGCCGCCCGTCGCGGAGTCGTCTGGTACTACACCCGCCCTCCGATCGTGGAAATTGAATACGAAATGGATCTGCGGGGAGTGCGGACCGAGTCGCGACTGGCGGTGGAGTGAGTGCTGTTGGCGAGACGCTCCGCGGCTCGCCTGAGGGCACCGCAGGTGCCGGTCGGAAAGCCGTACCATTCACGGTGATCCCGTTCACCGCATTCCCAGGCTGTTGTGGACATGATGCCATTCCGTGACGTCATCGCGCTCTCAGGAGCCCGCGTTCACAATTTGCGGTCGGTCTCGGTCCAGATTCCCCATGGGCGGTTCGTCGTCTGCACGGGAGTGAGCGGCAGCGGGAAAAGTTCTTTGGCGTTCGACACGGTATTCGCCGAGGGACTGCGGCGGTGCCTCGAGACGCTTTCCCCCGGCGTCAAACATCGGCTCGAACTGCTTCCGCGACCCGATTTCGACAGCCTGACAGGACTCCCCCCGGTTGTCGCCGTCTCTCAACGGAACGCGGCTGGCGGGCCACGGGGAACGCTGGCGACTCTGACGGAAATCGCCAGCTTCCTGCGGCTGTTGTTTGCCCGAGCCGGGACGGCGCATTGTCCTCAATGTGGCCGGGAGGTCGTGTCACAAACTCTCGACCAGATTGTCGACGCGATCGTGTCGCTCGAGACCGGACGCAAGGTGATGATTCTGGCTCCTCGCGTGCGCGGCAAAAAAGGGACGCATCGGGATCTGTTCGAGGCGATTGTCCGCGAGGGATTTGTGAGGGCGCGCGTCGATCGAGAGCTGGTCGACGCGGCGTCGCCCCCGGCGCTTGCGAAGACCAAATCGCACGATGTGGAAGTGGTCGTCGACCGGATCATTGTCAAAGACGGTTTGCGACAACGGCTGTTGGAATCGGTCGCGCTGGCGCTCAAGCAGGGAAATGCGACCTGCGTCATCACGCACGAAGAGAATGGCCAGTGGCGCGATCGGCTCTTCAGCAGCCGTCATGCCTGCCCCGACTGTCAGATCAGCCTGCCGGAGTTGGAACCGAGGACGTTGAATTTCAACAGCCCCTATGGAGCCTGCCCCGAGTGCGCCGGACTGGGACGAACGGACACCGGCACGTGCCCGGCGTGCAACGGTGAGCGGTTGGGATCGACAGGTCGCGGCGTCACGTTTGGCGATCTGACTTTGCCCATGTTCTATCGCAAGACCGTGGAAGAGGCGGCGAATCAGATCGCCGACTGGGAACAGATTCTGTCTCCCGTCGCGGCCCGTGTGATACCGGAAATCGCGCGACGCCTGGAATTCCTGAAGCAGGTTGGGCTGGACTATTTAACGCTCGATCGACCACTCGACACGCTGTCGGGAGGGGAATTGCAGCGGGCTCGACTGGCCGGCGCTCTGGGATCGGGGCTGGTGGGTGTGCTGTATGTCCTTGATGAGCCGACGATGGGGTTGCACCCCCGCGATACCGAACGGCTGCTTCGGGCCTTGTTCGCGCTCCGAGACCAGGGAAACACATTGCTGGTCGTCGAACATGATGTGGCCGTCATGTCGCGGGCGGAATGGTTGATCGACCTGGGACCGGGAGCCGGGCGGGAAGGGGGACTGGTGATCGCCGAGGGAACGGTCGACGACGTGCGTCAGAACCCCAATTCGGTCACCGGGAAATACCTGACGGGACCATTGGAGAGCGGGGGAAAAACGACGCGAACGATCGATCGCGAGCGGATGTTACGGCTTGAGGGAGGAGGCGTTCGCAATCTCCAGCAGTTGTCGGTCGATTTGCCGTTGGGGGTCTTCACCTGCGTGACTGGCGTCAGTGGGTCGGGTAAGTCGTCGCTGGTGGTGGAGACGCTGGTCCCTCTGGTGCGCGAGTCGTTACGGCGACGCGACCCGCGGCCAGCCGTTGTTGAGGTTCCCGCGGCGCGGCGACGTGGAAAGAATGCCGTTCGACCTCCAGTCTCCCCACCGCCGGCCGCCCCACCGCAGGTCGAACTACCGGGGGTCGGTCGGTTGATCGGGGCGGAGGTGATCACGCGTCTGATTGAAGTGGATCA
>JAPLOC010000899.1 GCA_026692825.1 Planctomycetota bacterium
GCGGCGTGAAGTCGAGATGATGCCCCAGAATGCTCCCTCCCAATTCGCCTGTGACAAACACCCAGTCCCCCGGTTTCGCTCCGGATCGCAATACCGGCCCACGGCCTGTCGGTTCTCCCAGCACGGTGATCGACAGCACCAGGGGACCGTCCCAGGTATTCGTATCCCCCCCCGCGATCGCCACACCGAATTCATTGGCGAGAGCCGCCAGCCCCGTGTGCAGCCGCTGACCGAGTTCGAAGCCTCCATCGCGAGGTAATGAGACCGCGACCACGCACGCGACCGGTTTCCCCGCCATGGCGGCGATGTCGCTGAGATTGACCGCCAGTGATTTCCGCCCGATCTGTTCGGGTGTCGCAGAGTCGCGTGTGAAATCGACCCCCTCCATCAACATGTCGACCGTCACCAGACACCGCGGATTGACCGACCAGTCGAGAACGGCGGCGTCATCACCGATTCCAACGGGAACCCGAACGTTGGCGGGGGTCGCACGCCGCAGCCGGTCAATCAGGTCGAATTCATGAGGCATCGTCAACAACTCTTCAATGGACGGGGGGGCCGCGGGAACGGCGGCTGGCGACCGCCGGGAATCGGCGGACTTTTCATTTCGTGGCCGGGGAATCATGATCTGTGCCGATCGGCCCTGCCAGTCTCTTCCGCCGGAATACCCTCCATGCAGCGCATCCCCCGCGACCTCGCCCGAAAATACGCCTTTGACGCCCGCGATGAACCGTTGCTGCGGGTCCGGCCTGGCGAGAGTTTCGAGATCGAAACGTTCGACGCCAGTACTGGATACTTTAAGACACCCGCCGACAAGGCGATTCCCGGCAATCGTCCGGGCTTTGATCGCATCCCGGCACAGGCGAATCCGATTGGCGGGCCGGTCTTCGTTGAAGGAGCCGCGCGGGGAGACGTGCTGGTCGTTTCGATCGAAGACATTCTGGTGGACGACTATTCGTGGATCGCCGTCGGTCCCAAGCGGGGGCCACTCGGGGAGTCGACCCGGTATCCGGAATTGTCCTCCGAGTACACGACGAAGATCTTCAAACACACTCCCGGGCCGAGTGGTACCCATCGCGACGGGACGCTGCACTTCAACGACCGGATTTCGTGGCCGATCACCCCCTTCATCGGAACATTGGGTGTCGCCCCGGATCGGGAGGTGACCACGAGTCTCGACGGACAGGGGGAGTGGGGGGGGAATCTCGATATTCGCGACGTCACTATCGGCAATCGGATGCTGTTGCCGGTCCATCATCCGGGGGCGTTGTTCTATCTGGGAGATGTTCACGCGAGTCAGGGGGATACCGAGTTCACTGGGACTGCCGCCGAGACAAAATCGACCGTGCGTTTGAACCTCACTTTGATCAAACAGAAACGGATTCCGTTTCTGCGGATTGAAAAACCCGATTCCATCGTCTCGGTGTTCGCGTCCAATGTGCCAACTGCGACACTTGAACTACGTGGCCGGTGCGGAAATCCCCCGGCGATACCTTGTAACGTAGGCGAGACGCTCCTGCGGCTCGCCGGAACGCACCGCAGGTGCCGGTCGGAATCGCCGAAATACAGTCAGCTCGACTTCGTCGCGTGTTGCGTAGAGTCGGCGAGACGCTCCTGCGGCTCGCCTCAACGCACCGCAGGTGCCGGAATTTCGACCACACTCTTCATCCTGTCAACCGTTGCCCGACGGGACTTCGAGTCCTTCCAGAAACCGTCGGGACGTCTGCATGACATATTGCTCGGCACAGCCATACCCGATCGCACGGTACCCTTGAGCTTTCGCCCAGCGGGCCGATTCGATATCTCGCGCCGGGAACCCACAGGCGATGTTGTGCTGCAGGCACGCTTCCAGCACGCGACTTGCGGCGGCCAGGACTTTAGGATGGCTGGTTTCGCCAGGAACCCCGTAGGCACACGCCAGATCCGAAGTTCCCACCCAGAGAACGTCGAGGCCGACCTGGGCGATCGCGTCGATGTTCTCGATCCCCTCGGGATCCTCCACGAGAGCGAGAGTGAGAATCGAGTCATCCACGTTCGCGAAATAGTCGGCGGATGACACTAATCCCCATTTGGAACCGCGACCCGGACCGAATCCTCGAATTCCGTTGGGAGGGTAACAGGCGGACTGCTTGAGGCGAACGGCGTCGGCAGCCGTCCGACAGTGGGGAATCAGCACCCCTTGTGCCCCGAGATCGAGAGCCTTCATGACCGCCTCGGGTTCGTCGTTTCGCAACACCCGGACCACGGGAACGGTTCCGCCCGCGAAACAACCCTGGACGAGAGCGTCGATGGTGGCGGCGTCGGCGGCACCATGTTCACAGTCAATCAGCACGAAATCGAAGCCGGCGTATCCCAGCAACTCGCACAACCCCGACTCCGGCAGCCTGACGGAACTGCTGTAGATGGTCCCTCCGGCACGGAGGATTTGTTTCGCACGGTTTTCGCGGATCTGGTTCATGTGGGAAGTGTACCCTTCCCGACGTTTGTGCTTCCAGTGAATCGCCTACGAGTGACGCCCGGTAAACCACCGGCATCAATTCGCGCTCGGCAACTCAACTCCCCCCAGCAATCCCTCGGCCTGCATCGTCTGAACCAATTTTCTCGCGACCGGGCCGGCGGCGTGGCCGCCCGGGCCGGCGTGTTCCAGGACGACGACAAATGCCACCCGTGGACTTCCCGCAGGGGCGTAGCCGGCAAACCACGCGTGGTCCGGTTTCCCTCCGCCAGGCTCGGCGGTTCCCGTTTTCCCCGCGATCTGCACGGTCGGCAACCGCACGGTCTTGTACCCGGTCCCCTTGGGATGCGCCACCACCTCGATCAGGCCTTGTCTCACCCACGCCAGAGTGTTGTTGGAGAGATCGGGAATTAGCTCGCCCGACCGTGCCGTCGATGGAAGCGATGCATCGGCCGGGTCGGTCACGGTCCGCACGGTGCCGGTTGATTGCGCGAAGTGAGGAGTCACCAGTCGACCCCCGTTGGCGATCGCCGCCATCATCCGGGCGATCTGTAAGGGAGTCGCCGTCAACTTTCCCTGACCGATTGCCAGTTGCAACGCCTCGCCGGAAGTGCCACGAGTACGCTTCGAACTGACGGCTGTTTCCAGCGCGGGGAGTGAGCCGACCCGTTCACCCGGGAGATCGACTCCCGTGGCACGTCCCAGTCCGAATCGGTCGGCCCACTGGATCAACGGTGCCGACCCGATCCGACGGGCCGCGTCAAAGAAATAGACGTTGCACGAGCGGGCGAGCGCCGCGGTCAGATTCACGTCGCCATGCCCCACGCCGTAATGCTTAAAGGTGTAGCAGCGGTAGCGTTCGGGAGAATCGAGGTAGCCCAGACATGTGTGCGCCCGCTCGGGATCGAGCCGACCGCTCTCCAGAAACCCAACCGCGCTCACCACCTTGAAGACCGAGCCGGGTGGGAGAGTCATCTCGGTTGCGCGGTGAAACAACGGCTGTCGCGCGTCGGCTTGAATCGCCGACCAACCCGCCTGGTCGTGTTCGACCAAGACCTGCGGATCGAAACGGGGCCCCGAGGCGGCCGCCAGAATGCTTCCCGTGCGAATGTCGATCGCGACAATCGCCCCTCCGGTCGGCGTCGGCAGGCTCTTGCCGTTGGTCTCATCAATTTGGGGGCCACTCAAAGTCGCGTCGAGCAACTCTTCCGCCGACTGCTGCAGATTCATCGACAACCCGAGCACCAGATCCTGCCCATAGCGGGGCTCGCGCGCGACCCGTTCTTCAATCACCTCTCCCCGTCGATTCAACACCAGAACCCGTTCGCCCCGCAATCCCCGCAGTCGGCGTTCGTAGTGCCGTTCGATGCCGGTGATCCCCATGCGGTCCCCCAGGCGGTAATCCAGCGGGTCTCCGTCGGGAAACCGCGAGCGGCGCTCAGCGAGCAGTTCATCCGACACGGGGAGGCGATATCCCAAGACGTGTGCCGCGACGGTTCCCTGCGGATACGTCCGTCGGGCCGCGACTTCAATCCGCGTTCCGGGAAACCGCTCACGTCCCGCTTCAATCTCCACGGCGGATTCCAGCATGAGATTGTCGACCAGCAGGTGATAGTCGAGTTGCTCCTGGATCACCAGTGGTTCCGTCTCCTCACGGCGGGGGGGAGTGGTGAGGGCGGCGACCACCCGATTCCAGTAGTCGCTCCATGTTCCGGACGACTCCCCATCGGTCACGAGGAGGGACTTGGTTTCCGCATGTGCTTCTTTCGCCCGCCGTTCCCGTTCCCGCAGAACACGGGAGTGGATCTGTTCGACCCGTCGTTGAACGGAACGCCGCTTTTTCGCGAGCAGTTCCTCGTCGACACCGGTCTGTTTGGCGATCAGGCACCACAATTCCTCGCGATCGCGCAGCACCTGCCGAATCGCCTCCGCGACTCGTTCGGGATCGCGGCGCGCCGGTCGGTCGAGTCGGCGGAGTGCCTGCCCGCGGAGCCAACCGGGGTCGGCGGGCTCTTCGATCCAACGGTAATGCACCTTGAGCCGGAAGATCTCGAGGTCTTCCGCGAGTACCTGTCCATCACTTGCGAGAATCCGCCCATCACGACTGGGAATCGACTCAGTCCGCTCGGTTGTTCGCTCGAACTCCCGCGCGTACTCGTCTCCCAGCGTCAATTGAACGTGGGCGAGTCGGAAGCCAATTCCAATCAGCGGGACAACCAGCAGTGCGGCCAGCAATCCGATTCGCAAACGGGGACTGGCGTCAATTCCCCGCGTCCGGACACACTCTTCCCCCTGTGACTCAGACAGCCAGGTCGATTGCGGGCGGTTGAGCATCGTCGAATTGTCGATCCGGGGAAAATGGCGTCACGCCGACCTGTGGCGTGTTACGGTCGCCAAGAGTCCGGCAAACAGCACCCGTCCCCCGAGCGCGAAACCGGCGGTATAACAGGCCGACGCGATCGCGAATGTGTAAATCGCACGGTCATCGATTCCACGTCCGTCGAGCGCGCCGCGAATGACAATTCCGAAAGCGGTGTGCAAGGCGACAGAGAACGCAATCCAGGCGAAATTGGTGACGGGGAATTCGAGCCAGCCGCGTGATTTGAGCAAGTGAACCGCGCCGGCCAGAAAAAGACACGCCGACGTGTCGACGCCGAGAGGGCCGGAAGTGAGAAAGTCGGCTCCCAAGCCGCAGGCTGCGGAGAGAACGAGCGTCACTCGCGGAGGACACCGGGCGGCGAGGAGACAAACCAAGAGCGGGACAAATCGGGGCGTGACACCCGACAGGGCGATGTGCGGTGCCAGCGCGGTCTGCAAAACGAGAGTGGCGTACACCGCGACGGTCCCGAAAAGAACAGGGGACAGGTCCATTTTGGGAGCGGGTGTCGAGGGAGGAAGAAGGGAAGGCGGGGACAAGGCCCCGCACTCCGAGGGGGGGTTGTACCGGAAACGGTCGAAACGGCTCAAGAGGTCTTGATCCCTGTTCGATGACGTTCGCACGGCCGACTTACTGCGCTCGCTGGCCGTGGCACCCAACTGAGCCTCCAAGCGGGCCGTTGTTTTTTCGGGCAGGTCAGTCTCCCGGCCTACCGGTCGCTGTCCCCATTCAGCCCGACTGCCAGCGTCTTGAGCGACTCCTCTTCGATCTGCCGCACGCGTTCGCGAGTGATGTCGAGAAGTTCACCAATTTCCTTCAAAGTGTGCGGCTGACCATCCTCCAGCCCGTACCGCAGCCGCAGGATCATCGCCGCACGCGAATCGAGAGTGTCGAGCCGGCGGCGGACCCACGCGAGTGAGTCATCTTCTTCGAGATCGTGATCGGGTTCAGGAGTCTTTTCGTCCAGCAGAATATCGCCGAATGACCAGTCGGAATCGAGCCGTTCCGTCTGCATTGTCGCGTTTTGAAGTTCCAGCGCCTGCTTCAGGATCTCGAGCTTCTTCCGAGTGAGTTTGAGGTCGGCGGCGATCTCTTCGATCGTCGCGGCCCGGCCGAGCTGTTCCTTGAGTCGCACACCCGACTGGCGGGCTTTGTTCATCAGCTCGACCATATACGCCGGGATGCGAATCGTCTTTCCCGTGTTGATCAGCGCCCGCTTGATCGACTGGGCGATCCAGAGACTGGCGTAGGTGCTGAACCGGGTGTTCATGTCGGGGTCGAACCCCTCGACGGCGCGCAACAGCCCCAAGTTGCCGTCGGCGATCAGATCCTGCAAGGGCAGGCCACGTCCCAGAAACCGCCGGGCGATGCTGACGACCAGCCGCAGGTTCGCCTTGACCATCTCTTCGCGGGCCTGCAAGTCGCCCGTTTGGATCCGCCGGGAGAGTTGCTTTTCTTCAGACGCCGTCAGGAGCCGGGTCGCGTGGATGTCCTTCAGGTAGGTTTCCAGCGGGTTCTGAACCGGCTCATGATCCTTGCGCGGCTTCAGCCGGGATTTGTCGGGCTCGGACATGAGATTGGGATCAGACTCGCGATGAAAGACTCGGGAAGAGCAGCGCGCGACGGGTGCGCGGCGACTCGTTGTCTTACATCGGCGGGGGATGAGCCTCTTCTGCGAAAATCCCCCGGTCGGCCCCGAAAATGACTCAAGTTCGTGTCGAACGGCGCAAAAAAAACGGCCCTTCCACCCAGTGGGGAAGGGCCGTTCGCGACGGTCGCGCTGTGCGAGTCAGTCGTAGCGACTACTCTTTCTTCTCGAAGCTGAACAAGGGGCCGGCCGATCCACCGGTACCACCCTTGAGTTCTTCACGCGGGGCATTGAGAGCGGCTTGCGCCGCCTCGTCGGCCTGCACCAGTTCTTCGATCGGAGCGGTCAGCTTGCGGCTGAGGCCGATCTTGCGGTCGGCGGTATCAACACGCAACACGCGGACTTCGATCGGCTGGCCGACTTTGACCTCGGCTTCGGGATTGTCGACCTTGTGTTCGGCGAGTTCCGAAACGTGCAACAACCCTTCGAGATTCGATTCGAGCTGAACGAATACACCGAAGTTGGTGATCTTGGTGACCGTTCCCGTGACGATCGAACCGGGCTGGTAGCGACCGGGAATGTCGGTTTCCCAAGGATCCTGCTGGAGCTGCTTCATCCCCAGCGCGATTCGCTTGCGGTTCTGGTCGACCGAGAGAACCTGGCACTGCACCTTGTCTCCCTTTTGCAGCACTTCGCTGGCGTGCGACACCTTGCGGGTCCACGACATGTCCGAAACGTGCAGCAGTCCGTCGATGCCCTCTTCGATTTCGATGAAGGCACCGTAGTTCGTGAGGTTCCGCACCGTTCCGTCGACAATCGCGCCGACCGGGTACTTCGAGGTGACGGTATCCCACGGATTCGCCTGGGTCTGCTTCATACCCAGCGAGATCTCTTGCTTTTCCTTGTTGATCGCCAGCACGACCACGTCGACCGGATCGCCGATCTGGACGAGTTCGCTGGGATGGTTCACCCGGCGGGTCCACGACATCTCGCTGATGTGGACGAGGCCTTCGATGCCCGGCTCGAGCCGAACAAAAGC
>JAPLOC010000900.1:0-1274 GCA_026692825.1 Planctomycetota bacterium
AGATGATGGTCGCCAGATTCGCCCGGTAATCGGCCACTGGCACACGGACCATGTCGTTGAGCCCAAACATCACGGTCACCAACTGTGGCTTGTGATCGAGGACATCTTTCTGCAATCGCCCCAGCCCGTCGATCGTGGTGTTGCCGCTGATGCCCGCGTTCACGACGCGGAGTTTGCCGGTTGGGAATGTGTGCTTGAGGGCGAGTTCCAGCATTTCGGGATAAGCACGCACGCCCCCTGTGTGGTAATAGACCCCCGTCACGCTGTCCCCCAGGCAGACGACCGTTGTTGGTTCGCCCGACTCGATCCGGGCACACAATTTGGGAAACGCCGGCTCGGCGGCCGTCGCGGTGGAGGCGACCCAGGCGACGGCGAATAGAAACGACACAGACCAGAAGATTCTGCGGAGCATGGTTGCTGTCCGAATTGCGGGATCTCACGGAAGAACGGCGACGCGCAGCACAGTTTGACCGGTGGAGTTCCGGGCGTCGAGTCAGGCGTCCTGCCGAACTTCCATGACTCCGTCTTCAATCAGTTTGTCGGCCCGTTTGATCAATGAATCGCGGAGAGTGTTGTATTTCGGGTTACCCAGGTCGCCTGGGGGCAAGTCCTCCAGGATCGCCAGCGCCCGCCTTGGCCGCTGCAAGGGATCAATCAGAATCTGGGCCAGCTTCAAGCGGACAACAGTCGTCTTGGAGGTCTGGAAGCGCGCCAGATAGTCGGTCAGCAGGGGGACCGCTTCCTCGTGACCACCATCGTCGATGAGGTGTTCCGCGAATTGCAACAACTCGGGGCCATCGGCCTTCCAAACGGGAAATCGCTCGCGGAGTTTTTGATAGGTGTCGCGAGCCGCGCCGGAATTTCGGCTCGAAAGCGCAGCGGTGAATTTTCGGACCAACGTCTCGCGGGACGAGTTCGATTGGGCAACAGAGAGTTGGTCGGCAACCACAGTAGAATCGCGATCGGGTTCCGCCAGCGAGGTCCGATTCGACTTGCGTGAGCCTTTTATCAGCAGATTCTTGCCCGTCATGATCGAAACCAGGTCCCATCCTCGGCAGTCGATCCATCCAGCTTTGAGCGCCAGGAGTGCGATCATCAGTCCGCCGAAGAAGCCCGACAGCATCCCCACAATGCACGTTCTTCCGTGGCGGAAAAAGACCAGCGTAAAGAGTGCGAAGGGGACAAAAAAGAACAACAGGCCAAAGACGCTCAAATCAAAAGTAAACGGGCTGCCTACGATCGGTGTTCCAAAGAACGAGCGGTAACCGATGGAG
>JAPLOC010000900.1:1284-2844 GCA_026692825.1 Planctomycetota bacterium
AGAGCGGCGAGGGGTTGGGCCGGCGACGACGGCACCGGGGGCGATTCCCCAGATCGCGAAACCGACTGCTAGGATTGCCACCGCTCCCAGCGCCAGGCTCCAGCGGGCGGTCGAATTCAAGTGCCGTTCGAGCGCCATCCCCGCTCCCCATAGGAAATAGGTGACGAATAGCAGCAGGATGAATCGGACGTTTCCGGGAGCCAAGCCTCCGAACATGAACGCGACCGCCAAATCGCCCCCGTCGAGTTTGTCTTCGGGGGCGAATAGCGACCAGATGGCCAGCGCCAGGCTCGTCGACGCGACGATGGCGCTCGCCCAGGAAAAGGACGCCGTGTCAGAATTTGGCCGGATTGGAATCATCGTGTCATTCCCTTTCAGAAGGATTGTACCGCGAGCGGGGTGAAATGCGACCTGCTTTGGGTGCCCACCGTGCCGGCCTGCCCGGCAGGTGAAGGAGATCGGTGGCTATAATCCGCGCGGTCCGCGTTGAGACATTTTGATGGAGCCGAGCCCGTCAGGATGCGGGAGTTTAATACCGCTTTCTGACGGGCGCGGCGCGGCAACACGTCTTGAGCGGCAGCGTGGAGGGACCTCGCCGTTGGGCGGAAGCTGGGCCGAGCGTTGACGTGGATTGGCCCGCGATCCCGCCAGTCGCTAATCTTGACTATCGACAACTCCACCCAGAGCAGCCTCCATGCGGCAAATCGGTACGATTGAGAACGCGGCCGACCTTGAGCGGATCACGGATTACTTGTTGACGCTCGGAATTCGGACGCACTCCGACCAGGAACCGGAAGGCTTTGTTCTATGGGCCTATGACGAAGACCGGATCGCCGAGGCGAAAAGCGAGGTGATCGAGTTTCAGCGACAGCCCGCCAATCCCAAATACGCGAACGCCGCGCGGGAAGCGAAGCAACTGCGGGCGGCCGCTGCGCAACGCGAAAGACAAACCCGTCGGCAGGTGATCTCGCTAGGCGAACGGTGGAACCGTCCCGCGAATTCCCCCGCGGTCACCTGGATCCTGATCGCGATTTCGGTCGCGGTGACGATGGGAATATCACTGGACCAGCCCTCCGCGACCATCGCGCGGAGAAATGAGGCGAACGCCCTACTGACGGGACCAGTCACCGTTCCGACCCAGTACCTGACAATACAACGGTACGTCATCAACGCGGATGCCGGTCCACAGTCTCGGGCTCCCATTTTTCAATTCCCCCTGTTCAGCCGCTATTCGGAAGTGGCCCGGGGGGAGGTCTGGCGATTGGTGACACCCATCTTTTTGCATTTCAGCGTCCAGCACATCGCGTTCAACATGCTGTCGTTGGCGGGGATCGGAAAGATGCTCGAAGGACGCTACGGCGGGCGCTGGTTGCTGCTGTTCGTATTGCTGTCGGCGGTGTTCAGCAATGTCGCGCAGTATCTCTATTCCGGCCCGACGTTTGGGGGAATGTCGGGAGTCGTGTACGCCCTGTTCGGGTTCGCCTGGATGCGCGGTTCTTACGATCCGACCGCCGGTTTTAGACTGGCACCGAACACGATCTGCATCATGCTGCTGTGGCT
>JAPLOC010000900.1:2867-8058 GCA_026692825.1 Planctomycetota bacterium
ATGCCGCCCATTTTTCGGGACTGGTGATTGGCGCGGTCTGGGGAGTCGCCCCCGTTCTGATCCGTCGCCGAAGAAGGTAGGCTGCGATCATGTCTCACCCCGTTCTCGCCGCGATTCGCAGTTGGCTCACCACGCAGGGTGTCCCGTTTGATGAGCGGAATCATGCCCCCACATACACCTCGGAAGAGTCGGCGGCGGCCCGGGGCGAAGCGCTGAACACCGGCGGCAAAGCGCTCTTGCTGCGGTGCGACCGGACGTTCGGCCTGTTTGTGTTGCCCGCCGACCGAAAACTCGACTCCGCCGCGATTCGAAAAACAATCGCCTGCAAAAAACTGCGATTCGCGACCCCCGAAGAATTGAAGGAACAGACCGGACTGGTCCCAGGCTGTGTTCCGCCGTTTGGCGAACCGATTCTCCCGTACGCACTGCATGTCGATTCGGCGATTTTGGAGAACGACAAGATCGCCTTCAACGCCGGCTCGCTGACCGACTCGATCATCATGCAGGTGGCCGACTACCTCCGTGTGGCGCAGCCGGTCCGGACATTTGAATTTTCGGCCCTGCGGACCGATGCGGGGCCGTCCGTTTTGTAGCGACGACGCTCCGCGGCGTCGCTCCGGTTGCGGTTCCCGCAAAGCGGACTCGCAACCGGCTATGGCAAACACGCGACCCGATCGCCGAAACCGACAGCCCCATGGATCGGCCCCGAGCTGAGTTGAGCAACCCGAATTTCCATCGGTCTGATTCGGTTTTCCTTCCCCGCAGTTTCTGGTATTCGTAACCGATCGTGAATTTGTGGTGATCTGCCGCGAGTGGGGCACGCCTCGAATGTCCGATTATTCCTGTGTGGAGTCTCCTGAATGTCGACCGACGGTGCGGAAACGAAACAGTGTCCGATGTGCGGCGAAACTGTGAAGGCGGCGGCACAGAAGTGCCGGTATTGCGGCGAGATGTTCTCGGGGGACGAATCGGGATCCACGATGGACATCTGGCAGGATGGCCGCCTGCTGGTCATGGGCAAAGAGGCGAAACTGCCGTACGTTTGCGTGAAGACCAACCAGCCCGCCGACCGCTGGCTCAAACGCAAACTGTCGTGGCACCATCCCGCGATCTACCTGGCAATCGTCAGCCCGATCATTTACATCATTATCGCGCTGATCGTTCAGAAACGGGCGACCATTGAAGTCGGGCTGTGTGAACAACGTTCCAAGCGTCGCTTCTGGACGCTAACGGCGGCCTGGATCCTGGGTTTCGCGTCGATTGCATTGGTGGTTTTCGGATTCGGGTTCACGGCGAATACCAGGAACGGCAACGACCCGACCGGACCGTTCATGATCATCGGCGGATTTCTGATGCTGATTGTCGCGGGAATCTGCGGTTCCACACTGTCGGCCATCGTCACCCCCGCGAAAATCACCGACGACTACGTCTATCTTCGGGGAGTTCATCCCGAGTTCCTGGAACGCTTTCCAGAATTCCCCGGTGAGTAGTTTGGATGGGATCTTGGACCGGTTCTATACCGCGAGCCGGGTAAACTCGGACATTCATTCTGCGCCACATACGGGCACCCGATTTTAGCCTCCGATCTCAATCATTTGCTCCGCAAGGGGACAGGGGTCTCAAGTGCGAAATGTCTCAATTGGTTCCGCGCTCGGTATGACCACGAAACGGATCCCGCACTGCAGCTCCACCAAGCCCCCCCAATCATCCCTGTTCGCCAAACACGAAAATTCTCTCAACACCATGAACCACTTTTGCCGAAAGGATGGATCGTAGCGTCTGTAGCGATTGTGCGCCTGCATCTTTCGGAGAACCGACATGTCTCAGCCGACGAATCCTTCGGCTTCCCGCTGGACTCCCCCCCGTGAACAGCACGATTGGGGAGCCGCCCTGTTGACCTCCCCCTGGCTGTGGGGAGCGGCGATGACGGTTGGGTTCTACCAGGCGATTCCCCTGTTCCCGTCGTGGAATCCGTTCTTCGACCGGTACTTCTGTCAGCACTGGATTCTCTACACCGAGACGGCCGGTGCCTTTTTCGGGCTGGCGATCCTGATGAAAAAGCTCATCGGGCTGTTCGCCGAACGCAGGGCGTTTGAATCGTTCTCGCTTGACCAAGTCCACTTTGAACCGCATGTCCCCTCGGAAACCCGGGCTCTCTCAATTGCCCAATCGGTGTCAGCCGCCCCGGCTTCCATGTTGCGGACGCAGTGGCTGAAGCGAATCATTCACGTTTGCGAATACGTGTTGAATCGCAGGTCGGCTCAGGGGCTGGAAGAACACTTGCGTTACCGGGCCGATCTGGCACTCGAAAGCCAGACTGGCAGCTTCGCGTTCATCCGCACGATCACTTGGGCCATCCCAATTTTGGGGTTTCTCGGAACGGTCATCGGGATCACGATGTCGCTCTCGAGTCTCAAGTTCGATCCGAGCCAGCTCGCCGAATCGTTCGAGCAGGCGCTCGTCGGGCTGGGGGTGGCTTTTGATACCACCGCCCTCGCCCTAAGCCTCTCGCTGGGGCTGGTATTTGGAACTTACATGGTGGAACGTGCCGAGGGGGACGTCCTGGGTCGCGTGGAGGAATTGGGGGTCGCCCGCCTGGCACCTCTGCTCCCCGCCGCCGAAGAGTCGGTCACGCCCCTGGCTGCCGCCGAGACACAAGCCGCCAGCCACCTGCTCGAACGGACCGAATCACTGGTCAACTGGCAGACGGAAATGTGGCAGTCGGCTCTCGAAGGAATGCGCACCCGCTGGATTGAGTCAGCCGACTCTCAACAGGGACGTTTCAACGAGGCGCTGCAGCAGGGAATGCTGACCACCCTGACGGGACACGCCCAGGACTTGCAATCGGTTCGCGGGGAATTTCTCGAAGGGTTCCGCTCGGTCGCCCAGGAACTGTCTCGCGTCGTGGTCGCATTGCAGACGTCGACCGCACTGGCCCAATCGCAGTTTGGCGAACAGGTGGCGTCGACCTGGAAACAGCTCGAAACGCACCTCAACGGTGTTCACGCTCAGCAGCAGACGTTTCTCGCCGACGCCTCACGGCTGCTGGGAGAGTCGATGTCGGGCTGGCACGGCGATCTCGAACGATCGACCGCAGCCATGCAGGCGCAGCTCGCCGAATTGCGGCAACAGTCGCAGCTCTTGCTCTCTCTGTCGGAGCAGACGGGAGAACTCGAACAATTGCAGTCGACTCTCACGAACAATCTGCAGACCGTGCGAACGCTCAACGCTTTCGAAGAAACGATTCAGAGCCTGAACGCGGCGATTCACCTGCTCTCGGCCCGTTCCAAGGGCTTTTCGGCCGCCGCCTGATTCGGCCCCGTTCCTTCTTTGTGAGTCGCAGCCATGAGGCGGTCGTCCTCGCCGCAGAATTCGGTCTCGCTCTTTCCGTTCCTCGCGGTGCTGATTTGCACCATGGGGGCGCTGGTGCTGTTGCTCCTGGGCCTGACGCAGTCGATGCGCACCCAGGCGGCAGCCGCGGCGGCGCACGTTCCCTCGGCCGATCAACCCCCGTTGCCACTGGTTTCAATCCGCTCGGTCCGGCCCCCGGCTCCACCGCTGCCGGGAGATTTCGATCACGAGGCGCTGTCGGCCGTCCGGGCCGACGCCGAGGCCAAACGTGAGTCGCATTGGCGTGCGGTTCTGGCGAAGGCGATCGCCGACCGGGACGCCGTTCAGGAAGAACTGAACCGCCGTCAGGCCCGGCGGGCGCAGCTTGAAGCCGACCTGAAGGATCTCGAGAGTCGGCTCGACGCCGAGTCTGGGCAAATCAACGCGGCCCGCGTCGCGGTTGAGGTCTCGACAGAGCAGGAACAGGATCTCTCGTTGGAACACCGCCGACTGAACGAGCAGATCGCGCTGACGGAAACCAAGATCGATCAGACAAAGCTCCGGCAGACAACCGCTCCGAATGAATACGCGATTCTCGCGTACGATGGACGTTCGGGAACGCAACGCCGTCCGATCTACATCGAATGCACCGAGTCGGGGTATCGGTTTTATCCCGAGAATGTTTTCGTTGGCGCGAACGAACTCAAGGGGGGATCGGTTAAGTACAACGCGCTGGTCACTGGAACCCGCGCACTGCTCCGGTATTGGACGCTGAAACACGCCCGCGATCCCAAAAGGTTCCATCGGCCCTACGTGTTACTGATCGTTCGCCCCGGGGGAGTCTACGCCTACGACATGGCTCGCCAGTTGCTTTCACGGCTGGAAACCAACTTCGGTTACGAGCTGGTTGAAGACGACCTCGTTCTCCAGAAGCTCCCACCCGATGCGCAATCGGTCGCGGTTCTCAAGGAGGCAATCGCGCTGGCGGTCGAGATGGCCGAGAAGCCCCCCGAGGCTTCTTCCAATTCGGGTCGCGAGATTCAGACCTGGGATGAAGAACGCGGACAGCCTTCAGGATCGGCGGGCAACAAATCGACCGCCAAATCCGGAGGAGGCCGGGGACCAGGCGACGGTCGCGGAAAGGGAACCGGCGGTGATGCGGGGGGCGTGCCTGGTGCTATGGCGGAATCCACAGGACAACGGGGCGGGTCCAAGTCGGGTGGAATTCCAGATACCTTCCACGAACCGAACTCCAACATTCCCGGAACCCGTCCCGCAGGGGGCATGGCGGCGCGAGCCGGTTCGGGCCACGCCAACGCCAACGCCAACGCTTATGGAAACGGCAACGCGAGTGCCTACGGCGGAGGCGACGGCAACGGCATGGGCGGTCAGGGTAGTGCTGGCGGTCGCGCTCGCCCGGCGGACATGCGTGGCGGCCGAGCTCTTGACGACGATGCCGTTGACCAGCCCCTCGCGACGGCCGATGTTGTCGCCGATGGGGAGAACCCCGGATCCGCTCCCAGCCGACTGAAATCACTGGAAGCGGGTGATGCTCGATCACCTTCCGGCGTTCAAAGGGGGAGGCCGCCATTACGGGGCGTTCCTGGCACAACCGAAGGAACCGGTGGATCTCCGGATGTCGCAACCGACGGGGCAGTGCCCGAGTCGGGTGCCAACGTCACCGGCGGACCAACCGTACCGCGGCGGCGATCATCCAAGTTGAAGGAACCTGTGGGTGCCCCTCCCGCCGACGCGGTCGGCTTCGCCGAGATCAACCCCGGCGAGGGGGATTCGAGCGAAGAGTCGCCAGAAGGGACGAAGTCCACAACTGCCGACGAAAAACCGCCGCAGCGGCTCTTTC
>JAPLOC010000901.1 GCA_026692825.1 Planctomycetota bacterium
CGGTACGCACCACGTGATCGTGCGGGCGGAGGTGGGAGTGCGCACAACCCCCATTCGACTGGAACTCACCGACGTCGCGGAATCCCCCGCTCAGGCGCGATTCGTCAATGGAAAATAAACAACAGCCTGCCTCGAGGCTAAGTTGGGTGCCACGGCCAGCGAGCGCAGCGAGTGGGCCGTGAAGCCGAACTGCGGAATGTGGTTGTACAGCTATGGGAGTGCGTACGACGGACGGAAAGAATTTGACAGGATGAAGAGGATGAAAGGGATGAACAGGATGGAGTTGCTCGACATTCCTGCTCTTTGGATAAGTGGCTGAAATCGAAAAACTCCCAATCCACACGATTGACTGTCGCCTCAGCAATCCTGTCCATCATTTTCATCCTGTCTAAAACTTCAACGGCCCGCGAGCGCAACGAGTCGGCAGTGCGCGTATCAACGGGCATTGCTGTTCGAGTTCGGGCGATCCTAGCCCCGAACCGGGCCGTTGAAAATAAACGAATCCGGAAACGAAACAGCCCGGCGATTTCGGTAGAAAATCGCCGGGCTGATTTTGTTCAGAGTCTCGGGATGGCTCCCGTGCGGCTGGTGTCGCACCGGGCGGTCTCACACCAAGCAGTCTCACACCGCGGGGACCGACTCGTGGCCCCGCGCGGGATCGAGTGTTCTCCGCAGAGACTACGCTTCGTAGCAGGAACGTCCGGCGTCCCGGCACTCTTTGTCGCCGACGAACTGGTCGTCGGGGCCAAACGCGCGCTGGTTGCGGGAACACCAGAAGTTCCCGTCCCCCGCCACGCGGTCGGCCTCAGACAGTCCGTAATTCAGGTACATCCCTTTGCAGCGCAGGCTCCGGCAGCGTTCGCCCAAGACCGGGGCGGGTTGGAGCACGTTGAAATCGCTCATCTCAGCTCACTCCTTCCAATTGGCCGACGGCGCGGAGCAGCGCCCGCTTCACCGCCGTGCGTGCGATCTGAACCTTGTACTCGTTGTGCGCCAGAGGAGTCGCCCGGGCGACGGCGGCGTCTCCCGCCGCCTGTGCGGTCGCTTCATCGATCGAGCGTCCCTTCAGAACCTCGGCGGCATCGTGCGAAACCCACGGCGTCGGGGCGACATGCCCCAACACAACGCGGGCTTCAGTCACCAGCCGACCGTTCATTTCCAGAGCGACACCGGCG
Source organism: Planctomycetota bacterium (assembly GCA_026692825.1). Lineage (GTDB taxonomy): Bacteria > Planctomycetota > Planctomycetia > Planctomycetales > Planctomycetaceae > UBA10511. The sequence goes on from JAPLOC010000901.1 coordinate 1,176, forward strand.
GACGCCAGCGGGTAATCCAACCCTTCCAACTGCAGCACTTCGTACGTGGCGCTCGCGAGCGTTGAACTCACTTCGGGCAGCCAGACGTGAGTCACTAACTGACCCGGCGTCAGCACCGTCACCCGTTGGTCAGACGACTTGGGTGTCACGTAGAAGTACTCGATCGGCAACAGCGTGACCTGGTCGGGAGTCGGGCCGACGATGCGAACCTTCGCCCCCAGCGCGATCAGCGCGGGTGCGAAGCGCGACGCCGACACAAACTTCGCCGGCCCCTGGTTCCCCAGGATGGCGTGGAAATCACTGCGGCCCTCGGCCGGCAGCGATTCGCCATTCAGCGTTCCCAGCAGTCCGTAACCATTCCGGAAGTACCAGCAGTTTGGCAGATGACACAGGTCACCCCCCAGCGTGCCGGCCGACTGGATCTGGATCGCGTGGACGCCGTCGGCGACATGCGCCAGCGACGGATGTCCCGCCAATAGCGGATGCACCAGGATCTCGTCGAGCGTGGTGAGCGCGCCGACCAGCAAACCGCCGGTCACCGAGGTCACCCCCTTCATCGAGCTGATGTTGGTGATGTCGACCACGCGTTGGGGCGTGACAATGTCGGCCTTCAGCAGGCTGACCAGGTCGGTCCCGCCGGCGAGGACGGCGGTCTGGCCGTCGTGCGCCGCCAGAAGCTCGACCGCTTCGGCCTCGGTGCGGGGGCTGGCAAATTCGAAGGAACTCATGCGTTGCCTCCTTTCTTGAGGGCGTCGAGCACGCGCTTGGGGGTCAATGGAAGCACCGGGACTCGCACGCCAATGGCGTTCGCCACCGCGTTCGAGATCGCCGCTCCGGGAGCGATGACCGGCGGCTCGCCCAGTCCCACCACGCCACGATCGTATTCGCTGGCGGGCTGGTGCATGATCGCAACCAGCTCACCCACGTCGCCAATTCGCGGCAACTTGTAGTTCTTCAGATCGGCGTTGATGTAACGGCCGGTCTTGTTGTCCATGATCCGCTCTTCGCTCAGCGAGTACGCGATCCCCATGATCAGCGCACCGAGTACCTGGCTCTTCGCGGTCAACTCATCAAGGATCAACCCGCAATCCTGCACGCACACAAACTTGTGAATGCGGACATTGCCGGTCTCGGTGTCGACAGACAGATCGACCATTTGCACGCCACCCACCTGGTCGGCGGTCAGACCGTCTTTCTTCGGTCCTTCCCCCTTCACCACGAGGGGCATCGGTCCGATCAGTCGGCAGGCGTCCTTCCAAGAACAGACTTCCTTCTTCCCCGCGAAGATCTTCCCTTCACGAGCCGACAGTCCGTCCGCTTCGACCTTATACTTCTCGGCGACCTTGTCGAAGATCGTCCAGAGAGCGTCTTGTGCGGCCCGTCGATGAGCGCCCGAGACGCCGCCGACGGTGATACTGCCGCCGGAAGCACCCGACGTCGGGTACTTGCTCGATCCCAGGTTCACCTTTACGCCAGAGAGCGGCAGGCCGAACGTCTCGGCCAGCACAATGCTGATGATCGTGCGGGTTCCGGTTCCGATATCCTGGCTTCCCAGGAACGTCTCAACCGAACCATCGGGATGAACCTTGATTTCACAGGTGCAGGGACCAGCGCCCCCGCCCCAGCGATGCAAGGCCATTCCCAGTCCGCGTTTGACCGGTCCCTTCCCTTCGCCACGCGGATGCCACTTCTCCTGCCAGCCAATCGCCTTGGCGGCGATCGCCATTTCCTCGGCATACGTTCCCGCTTTGTCGTTCAGCGTGAACTCGAGGTTCTTGAGGAAGAAGTCGTAGCTGTTCATCCCCAGCTTGGCAGCCAAGTCGTCGAGCGCGGTTTGCGTCATCGCGCACAACTGTGGGTGCGGCGGAGCGCGCCACGCCCGGTTTGGCCCGGTGTTGCATTCCAGTCCGGTTTGCGACCGTTTGAAATTGGGGAACTTGAACGGATACGGCAACTGCTGCACGTCGACACCACCACCGCCGGGACCGTCGGTCCCCCAGTGATGACTGTCCCACGCGACCACTTTCCCCTCGGCGTCCGCCGCGACGGTCACTTCGACAAAGCCGGAGGGACGCGTTCCCGCGGTCTTCAACTCTGTCGCGCGGTCGAGCATCAGCCGAACCGGCCGGCCCGCTTCTTTCGCCATTTTCGCGGCCGCCAGACCCCATTCGTCGGCCTGGAACTTCGAACCAAAACCACCACCTTCGTAATTGCCGGTGATGGTCACGTTGGCTTCATCAATTCCCAACGGCTCGGCGAATTGACCTGCCGTCCCCGACACGTTCTGCGTCGAAAGGTGAACGTCGAGATCGTCCCCCTTCCATTCACAGTGCGAGCCGTGCGGTTCGAGGCACATGTGGCTGATTGTCTGGATGCCGTAGTAGCCCTTGTGGACTACCTTGGCACCCTTGATCGCCGCCTCGACGTCCCCTTCGCTGGCGCTGCCGAGCTCTTTCGCGCGCTCGGCCGTCTTGCCCGCTTCGAGGTTTTCCTCATCGACGAAGTGTTCGAGAACCTCGTATTCGATGGTCGCTTCGATCGCCTTCACGCCATCCGCGGCCTGTTCGGCCCGTTCGGCGGCGACGGCGGCGATTAAATCACCATCCCACTTAATCTCGTTTTCGTCGATGTCCTTAAAAAGGTGAACCGCTTTAACGCCGGGCACCTTTTTCGCCGCCTCGATGTCGATCTTCTTGATCTTGGCGTGGGCGTGCTTGCAGGTCACCAGCTTGGCGAACAGCGTTCCCTTGCTGTTGATGTCAGCCGAGTATTTTGCCGACCCGACGATTGTGGTAGGTGCGTCGAGGCGGGTGATTTCTTTCCCGATCAGCACGTTCTGGTCGCGCGGTCCCCAGGCATGTTTGCGTTCGGCCATGCTACTTGCCTCCCTTCTTCGAACATTCGAGAGCGGCGGCGATCACGCCGGCGTAGGTGCCGCAGCGGCAAATGTTGCCCCCCAGCCCCTTGCCGATGTCTTCCACCGTCGCGTTCGGCTTGGCGGCGACAAACGCCCGCGTCGCCACCACGAAACCCGGGGTGCAATAACCGCACTGGGTGGCGTCGTGCTTCACGAAGCATTGCGCGACCGCGTCGACTCCCTGACCCGCCAACCCTTCGGCGGTCATGACTTTTTTCCCGACCGCGGCGTGCGCCAGGACCGAACAGGCGTAGACCGCCTTGCCGTCGAGCAGCACCGTGCAGGCACCGCAATTCGTCGTGTCGCAGACCTCTTTGGCCCCGGTGAGGCTGAGGTCGTCGCGGAGGACGTCGAGCAGGGTGACGCGAGGCTCGACGGTGACGGTCACCGCTTTGCCGTTGATGTCGAGCTTGACCGCGGAAGCTTTCGCCGGTGCCACCTTGGTGCCGGCCTGCTGCGCCGCTTCGGTCTCGCTGACCGACTGAGCCAGTGTGGTGGCCGCGACGGCCGCCCCCGACCCCTTGAGGAAATCGCGACGACTGAATCCGGATCCACTCCGGATTTGGTCCTCACGCGTGGGATGACCTTGATCGGGCATAAATGCTCCTCTCCCTGAAGAATTCACAGCGGAAGATGCATGAGCGAATCGGCGGTCCGGTTCGCGGGAACGGACTGATTGTATCGGCAGAATCCGACGCCACAACCGAGAGGGGAAAAAAGGTCAAGTTCCCGGCCCCTGCCTGTCGACGATCGCGGGGCCTGATTCGGGAATTCAGTTACTTCTGGTTCCGGCGGACCGCATAATGACAGCTCGGACCACGTCAGCCCGTGCTGGCCGTTTTTCCGTCAGGACGAGATCCCTTCCGCGCTCCAAGGTGCTTCTCTGATGAATCGATTTCTGTATTGGGTGACATCTGTCTGTTTCGTGTCACTGTTTGTCCCGACCAGCGGGACGGGGGCCGAGAAAGAGACCACGGCCGGCGATCGGGTCTTCGCGACAGGGGGGATCCAGAAATTCCATCTGAAGCTCAGCGATCGGCAGTTCTCGGCACTGACTCCCGCAGGGGGCGGTCGTCCCGGCGGGCCGGGGTTCGGTCCAATGGGGTTTGGTCCACCAACTCCCGCTCCTGAGGGGACGCACCGCAATACGTTCGGGGTCAATTTCCCCTGGGCGCACGGCGATCTCGTCATTGACAATGAGACGTTTTGCGATGTCGCCGATCGACCTCAATCGCCATGTCAAAGGGCAGAAGCTCGACGGCTTGGCGATGCTGAACTTCAACAGCGGCGTGAGCGACCCGACCCGGACCCGTGAGGCGATGTCGTACGCATTCTTTCGTGACGCCGGGCTCCCCGCCCCGCGTACGTCGTTCGTTGAACTGGCCCTCTCGGTCCCCGATCGCTACGACCAGGAGCTGGTCGGAGTTTTCACATTGGTCGAGCAGGTCGGCAAGGCGTTTCTCGAAAAACACTTTCAGGATGGTCGGGGCATGTTGTTAAAGCCCGAGGGTCTGCAAGGGGGACTGGGTCATCGGGGGGACGATTGGAAAGCCTACGAAGCTCAATACCATCCCGAAACCGAACCGACCGAGGAGGAGCAACAGCGGCTGATCGACTTCACGCGGCTGATTGACTTGGGGACCGACAAGGAATTCGCCGCAGAAATCGGTTCGTATTTGGAGGTTGACGCCTTTCTCCGGTTCATCGCGGCCAATACCCTGCTGGCGAATCTCGACAGCTACTTGGGTTATGGCCACAACTATTACCTCTACTTGGTGCCGGGCACGAAAAAGTTCGTGTTCATTCCGTGGGATCTTGATCTATCACTGGCGACCTGGCCGGCGGTCGGCACGCCAGAACAACTGGTGGAATTGAGCATTCATCATCCCCATTCGGGCCAGAACAAACTGATCGAGCGGCTGTTCGCCATCCCGGACCATAAGCAACGCTATCTGGAGATTCTCCGGGAGTTGTGTCAGACGGTATTCACCGAGGAGGCGTTCGTCATGCGACTCGCGGAGTTCGAGTCCGAGCTGAAAGCCCCTCTGGCCGCTGAGGCGAAAGCGGTCGCGGGGCGAAACGAAGGACGGGGGGGCGGGGGATTCGGCGCAGGGTTCGGCGGCGGAGGCGGACAATTTGGTCAGTCGATGCCCACGCGACGGTTCATCACACTCCGCACGAAATCGGTCGCCGACCAGTTGGCGGGTCAGGCGAAAGGCTTCGAGCCCAGAGCGTTCGGCATGGGCTTTGGCGGACCTCCCCCAGGAGGTCGCCCGGCAGGCCGGCCCATGCCGTAACGGGCGGCACGCCGGATTTCGTTCGGCGACGCGCAGCGACGAATGCACTAGCTGCTGAAGTGCGGCTGCGATATGCTACGGGACGCGTCACCTCCGTACAGAACCTGCGGCTTCACACGGTCAGCCGTTGCCGTGGGTCAGTGCGGCCATCCACAAAACTCAGTCGAACAACAGCAGCAGATCATGGGAAAAGGCAACAACAGCCAGAAGAAAGAGGCCAAAAAGCCCAAGAAGGATTCGTCGAAAAAGGCCGTGAAAGAACCCAAGAAGTAGATCGCGACTGCCTCGCAAGTTGTACCAGGTGAGTTCCTGAACCACGCGATTGCACCGCGTCGTGGTTGGGGTACGCGGTGTCTAGAGAACGTTGCCCAAGCGTCGGATAGAAGTACGCAGGCTGAAATTCGTTCTTCGGCCGAATGGGGAGCGGCGGAATGCGCCAGGAGCTTTCCCGTTCCAGGTGGCACGTCCGTAGTCGTAGGATCGACAGCCGTCGGCCACCAGTGGTCGACGGCTCGCTTCCAATTCGAATTGCCGAGGAAGAACTCCGGCAGACACCCGAATGCAAACGGGCGTCACGCAACGAACACCAGCGACTTCTATGAAACGCTTGAGCCGGAGTCTTATCGGATTGAGCTTCTTCACTTCGGGCGACCATGGAGTTGCTCGAAGGAAGCTGTCGGCGTGGTCTTAGGTGGCCCTGGCTTTGGTCAATGCGTGCCGGGTGTGATGTCGCGCCGATACGGAATTCGACTCTTGAGTCTGCTCAACGGTCGTTCGAGGCAAAACCACGAGAGATTCGCCCCCACCAGCGTGGCGATTGTCTTGAGTGGAATCCGCTGAAACAGCGTCAAATCGGTTGTTCCGAAAACCCGTTGGCAAACCAGGTTGACCGGCCAGTCGGAAAAGTTGTGCAGAATGTAAATTCCGTAGCTGATTCGGCCCAGAAAAACCAGAATCGGCAGCGTCAACACTCTTCCCACCCAGCCGGTGAAGCCGACCGACGCGCGACCGATCAGCCAGAAGAACCCCACGATCATCGACAGTGATCTCAACTGACCGATTCCACGGAATCGAACCCCCGCGACCATCGCAGCCGCCACGATCACGAAGATCGGCAGAGCGAAAACGGACCAGGCCAGCAGCCGGCGGATGAGCGTCGGCGACACGGGGCGCATCGCAAGCAACCCCCCCAGGCCGAGCGCGAGAAAATTGGAATTCGGCAGCACATTGAGCAGCTTGGTCCCGGGAAACAGCCAGGGCAGACACAAGTTCGACAATAACCCCACGCCACACAGGGCCAGGCCAGAAGAGATAGAACTGCTCTTCCACCGACAGCGACCAGAAATGCGACAGGGTTCGCCCCCAGCTTTGATTCAAAAAGAAGTGGATATTCGACAGGTAGCACAAGTGCCATACCACCGTCGATCGCATCTGGCCCAGATCGAGAATCCAGGCGACCGCGACGACCGAATAGTACAGCGGAAAGATCCGCAGGAACCGCCGGGCGTAAAAGTTGCGGAGTGCGAACGAGCGATCCGTCGCCTGGCGACATTGAACGAGAATCGAGGTGATCAGAAATCCGCTGAGGACGAAGAATAACTGGACACCGGCGGAGCCGAACGGCAACCCGTATTGATACTGCTTCGGCATCCAGTGCATGTAGGCGACGGAAGCCACTGCGAACGCCCGCAGTGCGTCGAGCTGAGGCATGTGGGCGGGTGTCTCGTCTGCGCCGGAGTGAGGATTCGGGACGGCAACTTCGGTCATGAATTCAGGGACGCGAATCGCCTTCCCGTGGCAGCACGACACGGGAGGCGGGGAAGGGGGGTGGTCCGGAGATTGTACACCAATTGAGACATTTAGCTCTCGAGACCTAAAACAGAAAGTGAATCGCCCTCGCAATTCCACAGTTGACGACGCGCGTCGTTTCCTGTATTCTCCGGGA
>JAPLOC010000902.1 GCA_026692825.1 Planctomycetota bacterium
CGCCACTGCGAGAGTAAGCCGTGGGATTCCCGTTTGATGAGTGCTGCCAGTTCGTCCGGATCATTGTGGGGCATCTCTATTTCCTTGTCATGTTGTGCAGCTTTTTCGAACTGCGTGAACGGGGGCGCGACGTGTTTGGCTCCGCGCCACCTATGTCGATTTCTTCGAGACGCCCGACAATGACTATTCAATCGGCACACGATTGACTTTCCAGGCATCAAAGGTCGTCTCGACCGTGGTGGCGGACGCGGAACCGGACATCATGGCCGCAGCCGCAAGTGACAACAGGAACTTCCTCATCAGTCGACTCCCTCAGTGAAACGGGTGCCAAAGTGACGCATTGGCGTCATCAAGGCAGACACCGCCCTGTCACGTCCACGGCATCGGCGGAACACCACAAGCAAACAAAAAGCCGACGTGAAAAAACACCCGAAGGTATTTCACCACGTCGGCTTACTGTCTATCGAACCACCCGTGCCGCCAGTGCAGGCACCGAGCTGTTCTCTATTGAGTCATCCGAAATGTGTTGATCGCCCGCACAAAACCGGAATCGGGGAGGCAATCACTCTCTCCGGTTGCGAGTACACCGTAAAATAGATACCTACCGTAACTAACAAAGTCAAGTCGGTTCGCAAATGTGCCGACTGACATTATTCCATTTTCTGATTTGACTACTTCATTCCCAGCAAATGAATCGGCTGATTGTCTGCCTGCGATCGGTCGGCTCTGAGCCCCAGAGGACACAGAACTCAATTTCATCTTTGGAACGCTGGCATCGAAGCCAAAGATGCCCCCTATTGACTCGACTGGAGATCCCGGCATCTCGGAATGGGGCCCTGTCGTACGCCGATTTTTTTTTGGAATTGTGATTTCCCCTTGTTTTACCAATGTCGACAGGTAGAATGCGGTTGTGCGGCGATGGGATCACAGTGATGTCTCTCTCCGCACCGACGGCACTTGCCGTTTAACGGATGACTCAATAGCGAGCAACCCGACCGATCTGTGATTGATCGGGTGGCTCGATAAGAAGTAAGCCGACGTGATCGAACACCTTCCGGTGTTCCCTCACGTCGGCTTTTTTTGTTTTCCGACCTGGAGATCGCGCCGCGGCCCCCGGGCGGCGGCAAGTGATCCAACGAAAAGGATGTGCGTGATGACGACTGACCTGAAGACGGAAGCGCAGCGCCCTGGTCCTGCTTCGTCTGCGGACAAGCCCGCAAGCGAGCGATTGAGCGCACAAGCGGGTGCCGTGTCCAAGGATCTCCAGGCGATGGGGGCGGCCGCAAAGGATGTCGCCCAGGAAAAGCTGGGGGATCTGCAGGAGACGGCGGCCGCGGCGTACGAGGGGGGCAAAGACAAAGTCCGCGACGCGACTCGCACCCTGGAGGGGTTTATCGAGGAGCAGCCCCTGACCAGCGTGCTGATCGCTGCCGGCGTGGGACTGTTCCTGGGGCGTTTCTGGATGCGTTCCTGATCCTCCCGCTAACTGGTTCCCCCTGAAAACTGACCACGTCCCCACTGAATTCTCCTCTTCTGGAATCGCAATGGACACTCTAATGAACTCCGGAATGCCCCTCGCCGCGGCGGGCTACTCCGTCATGTACATGCTGCTGGGAGGGGGCGCCTTCGGGGCGCTTGTGATCTTCGTCATTGCGAAACTGCTGGGCAAATAACCTGGCTGTTCCGCATGGTTCGTTTGGCTGGCTGCACCGATTTCGTGTTTTGTAGCCGGCAGATTCTCACACACACCACTTTCAGAAATGACCGCGATGGCCACCAGTAACCGGCTTGGATTTGGACGACGACAGGAAATCGGCGGCCGCGCCCAGCAGATGTTCGATCACTTTCGCGACGATGCGACAGATTATGCGGAACAGGGGCGCGATAAACTGCAGCGCGCTGGTCGGAGCATTTCGCATTTCGTGCGGGAAGAGCCCCTGGAAGCCGCCCTGATCGGGGCTTCAATCACAATGGCGGTCGGAGTCGCGGTGGTTCTGAGCCGTCTGTGGATCCGTCGCATTTCCCGTTGACACGACTGCCAACCCGCCAAAACGGGAGGACTCATCATTCGTTTTGATACAACGACAGGCACCGGTCGGAACGGTTGGAAGTCACAAGAGGGCCAGCCCCACGCCTCGGAGTCCCCCACCGGGAGCGAGACAAAATGGCAGGCGACTGCCGAAGGGCAGCAGGCGCCTGCCTCGGATCCGGACCCCTTTCAAGTTCTTCTGCGGCAGTTCAGCGAACTGCGACGGTTCATTGGTCACTACTTGGCCGCAAAATCCGGAGCTGCCAGGCTCCGAGTTCGAAATGTCCTTTTGGGGATGACTTTCGGAATACTGGCCTTTGTAATCGTCGCCAGTCTGTTCACCATGGGACTGTGGTTCATGGTCAGCGGAGTCGCCGACGGTTTCGCGGGGGTCTTCGCAGAACGCCCCTGGATCGGCAAGATTCTCACCGGACTTTTGCTCGTGACAACGTGATGGCTAGGAACGCGCCTGACCGTCTCCCGACTTACAAAAGCCGCTCTTGACGCCACAATCGCAAGATTTGATCGACGACAAACTGGACAGGAGAATCGCCATGAAAACAGTTTCTCCGCTCAACCGACCGCACCTCCCGAGCCGAACTGAGCGCGACTATCTGACAGAGCAGACGCAGATCGCCTGGTCGGGCATGGGTCAATCCGTGCGCGAACTGAAGCAGACTCTCGGGAAGGCCGCAGACATTCGGACATGCGCCCGGCACCATCCCCTGATCACCGCAGGTTCCGTTTGCTTCGCGGGATTCGTGACGGCTGCGATGCTCTCGAGTTCGCGGTCTACGACCGATGGCGCTCACGCGGCAACGCAAAACGTCGATCTCCC
>JAPLOC010000903.1:0-320 GCA_026692825.1 Planctomycetota bacterium
GCCGCGATAGCGCGGCGGCAGCTTGGGGGAGGGATCGACGGAGGTCGGAGTGCCGACGTTTTCGGGCGATACGTTCGCTGGTGACTCGCTCTGTGGTGACACGTGTTCGGGGGAAGTCATACGTTGGCGATCGAAACGGAAGACGAAGCGGGCGAACCCGTCGGTCGGGGCGCGGTGTCACAGCGGAAAAGTCGCGAGAGCTGTCAGCCGGCGTGCGTCGGGACGGGCATCGGCGTTTGCGGCGGCAAGACCGACTGTTCCACGGTGAGAGCGCCATTGACCGATTGCGGCCGGCTCGCCTGCAGGTCCGAAAGCGAGTC
>JAPLOC010000903.1:335-2833 GCA_026692825.1 Planctomycetota bacterium
CCACAATCCCGGGAACCGCCGACAGGATATGGCCGTCATCCAGGAAGCGAACCGCCGCCAGACTTTGCGGAGTCACCATTTCCAGACGCTGCTTCCCCGTAAATACGTCGAACACAACCAACTTGCCCGCCGACCCGTCTTCGGTTCCCAGCGCGGCACCCAACAGATCACCTTCCGGAGAGATGGCGATCGCATTCACAGGCAGAGTTTGAGAAACAAGTCGACCGGGCTGCAGGCGGCTGTGCAGATTCCAGAGGAAGACCTCACCATCCCGGCTGCCGGTCGCCAGCAATGTTCCCCCGGGAGAGAACGCGAACGACTGCACGAGATCCTTGTGCCCCTTGAACTCGCGCACGACCTTGCGCTGCGTGAGATCCCAATATTGAACGTGGTGACTCTCGTTGACCGTGGCGACGTAGTCGCCATCGGGGGAGTAGGCGAACGCCGACTGGGGTTCGTTGCGATCCACGCTCCATTGCGAAACGCACATTTCTCCAAACACTCCGCTGCTCGGTCGCGCGAACCGGGGATCCTGCAGCGGCACAATCGCGCGCACCTCGTTCCAGGGGGGAATCGACCTTTTCCAGGAGAGCGAGGACTGTGTGACTGTCCCCAAAGGAGCAGGTTCCAGGGTCGCGGGTGAACCGGTTGCTGCGGATGACTCGCTCGCGACATCGTTCGGTTCATCCCCTGGGGACTGCGCCGCCAGCGAATTCTGCGCGGTCCCTCTCAGGTCCGAATCGGGACGATGCCAATTCGGCGAGAAGAAGAGTGCCATGAGTCCGGTGAAGATCAAACCGGCCTTTTCGCCCGAGGGAATCCGCGGCTCGGGGGGGCCACGCATGATTTCTGTCAGGCGTTCGCGCAACAGAGGCACATCGCCGATGCCCGTGGCAACGGGCGGGAGTGGTGCCGGTGCCAGAGAGAGAAAGTCGAGCGTCGCCAACAGGGCCTCGGCATACCGCCGGCGCGAACCGGGCAATCGCGTGACCACCCACGCGTCGCAAGCTTTCTCTTCATAGGTCTCCAGTTCGCGGCGGACCCACCAGACCAGAGGATGCCACCACAACAGACCAGAGACCAGAAATTCGAGCAGGCGGACGAAATGGTCCCCCCGGCGATAGTGTGCCAGTTCGTGGACCAGCAGGGTGTCGAGTGACGCGGGATCGAGCGAATCGAGCAATCGGGACGGAAACAACAGCCGGGTGCGACTTCCGAGTCCCCACAACATCGGCGAAATGACCGAAGGGACCACGACAACCTGGGGAGCGGTCGACAAACCGAGTCGACGCGCGAGTTCGTTCACGTGGGACTGCAGCGCTTCGTCGGCCGGCCAGGAGTCAGCGACGCGTTCGGAGAAACGGACGCTGTCGCGTGAACGGCGTAAGAACCAGGTCAGACTGCCGGCGGCCCAGATCAGACCGAGTGTGCCGGTCCAGCTTAGAGCCGCGAATGGTGACGAATCGACGGCACCGGTGCGTTTTGCGGCACCTGACGCATTTGGCTGCTCTTCGACTGTACGAATTTGTGACGTGGAGAACGCCAGCGGTCCAGCGTATTGATAGGAACGGGAATCCGTGGTGGATTCGACGTTCTGAGAATTCCGGAGAGGGATTTGCAGGAGTGGTGGTGTCACCAGTTTGAGCAGTACGATCAGCCAGAGCGCATGAACGACTGCGGGGCGTCGGATGGAACGAGCCATCCCCCACACCAGTAAGGCCAGGAAGGTCGCAACCAGGGAGTGATCGATTAAAATTTGCCACATGCCGACACGAGCGGGTCTGCGGTTACCGGGGTTGCGATGGACCTTGATCCAGGGAGTTGAGCAGCTCTCGCAGCGATTGAACTTCATTCGCGGTGAGAGGGGTCGACCGGACCAGACTGGTCAACAACGGCGCGAGCGATCCTTCGCAGAGCTTATCGGCGGTCATTTGCAGTCGCCGTGTGATGAGGTCGTCGCGCCCCACCAGAGCTTCGAAGACGTGCGGCCAGACCGAACGGTCGCGAAGAACGTAGGTTTTGAGTTCGAGCCGTTCGAGGAGTTTTTGCACCGTTGCGTAATGCACCCCTGTCCCATTTGGGTACAGAGTGTCTGTGAGGCGGCGGATCGTTTCACGGCCGCGTTCCCAAAGAAGCTGCAGAACGGACAGTTCGGCGTCGGTGATGTCCTGAGGTGTGCGGGGCATAGGCAGAAGATCGAGATCAAAGCGAGGTTTGTCTGAACGCCCACTGGAGTCGCTGTGTCTGAAAGAATAAAGACATTCTGACTCGTCGGGAAGAGGGGATGTGCTGGAATTCGGGAAATTCCCTGTGAAATCGGGGAAACTTCTGAAGGATGACCACGTCCGACGCGGTGGATCAGGTGCGGCATGACGCCGCGTGGCTTATAGAGATGTCGCGGTGGAGTCGATGCCATTTCTCGTCGACTTGACAAGAATTTTGACAAAATCTATTCGCCAACTAATAATTCACTGATCCACTAATGACTCGTTGACGTA
>JAPLOC010000904.1:0-11649 GCA_026692825.1 Planctomycetota bacterium
GAGGGTTCCAGGCCGCCAAAGTACTTGGCGGTCAATTCCAGCGCGGTGTCCTCGTCGAATTTCCCCGCGATAATCAACAGCGCGTTGTCGGGTTGATAGAACCGGTGATAGAACTCTTTGAGGTTCTTAATCGGGACCCGTTCGATGTCACTGCGATTGCCAATCGTCGATTTGCCATAGTTGTGCCACTCGAACGCCGCTGCGAGCATCCGCTGATACAACACCCCTTGCGGACTGTTCTCCCCCATCTCAAATTCGTTGCGGACCACGGTCATTTCCGACTTCAAATCCGCTTCCGCGACGTTGCTGTTCACCATGCGGTCGGCTTCCAGTCGCAGGGCGAACTCCAGGTTCTCGTCCGACGCGGGAAGCGTCTCGTAGTAATTCGTGCGGTCGACCCAGGTGGTGCCGTTGAAGTTCCCTCCCCGTTCCTTGAGCGCCGCAGGAATATTCGGCAGGTTCGGCGTCCCCTTGAACAGCATGTGTTCCAGCAGGTGCGCCATTCCCGCTTCACCATACCCCTCGTGACGCGAACCCACGTAGTAGGTGATGTTCACCGTGACCGTGGGCTTGGAATCGTCGGGCAGCAGCAACAGCCGCAAGCCGTTTTCGAGCCGATATTCCGCGATCCCCTCGACCACTCCGCCGAGCGTCACGCCAGCCGGCTCGTCCGCTCGGACAACCTGGCAACACGCCAGCGCCAACGCACCGCACAGCCCCAGGGCTCGCAACACAGTCCACCGTGACACCATGACTCTTGATCCTTCGTCGAATTCGCCGCTGTGCCCACTCGGAGGGATTGTCGCGTCACTTCGGTGAGATTGTCAATTGGACAGGGACCGCGTCTGTCGCCAGAATCGACTTTCCACGGATCGGGCGACGGGTCGTCAACGGACGCCCCAAGGACCTGTCGGTTTCGGCGAAGCAGTCGCGTGTATGCCAAAGTCGGTAATGGTTCCGCCTAGCCGAAACCATTACCGGAGCGACGCCGCGGAGCGTCGTCGCTACAGAACCGACCGTCCCCTCGCCGAATCGGGTCGAAATCTCCGACAACCATCGTCCGCTTTAGAACCTCGCCGCCATGCCCGATTCTCCCAATTCGAACGCAGCGTGGGCCGACACGATCGCGGCTCTGCACCGCGCCAACGCGCGCTGGGTCCTTGCGATGACTGGGGGCGGGAGCAGCGCAATCGGTCGACTGCTGGAGATTCCGGGTGGCTCGCGAACCACGCTGGAAGCGATTGTACCGTATTCCACCGAGTCGCTGTCCGACTGGTTGGGCCGGCAGCCCGAACAGTTTTGCAGTCGGACAACCGCGCTCGCCATGGCGACCGTGGCCCAGCGTCGCGCACGGCATTTGTTCAATCGGCAGTCTACGCATGGGGACGCGATTCCCCAGCCTGGTGTTGCCGTTTTCGGGCTGGGGTGTACCGCCTCTCTGGCAAGCGATCCGCCGAAGCGGGGGGAACATCGTTGCCACCTGGCCGTTCATTCCGACGCCGCCACCCACGCGCTGTCCATCCGTTTTGAAAAGGGGCGACGCACCCGGCAGCAGGAAGAACAACTCGCCGCCAATCTGTTGCTCGGGCTGCTGGCAACGGAGCTGGGTATCCAGCCACCCCCAGAAGACCTCGGCGACGGCGACTCCTTGGAACGCCGCCGGGTCGAAACGCCGCCGCTGCTGCGACAACTTTTTTTGGGGAAACGGGACATTGTGTGGCGACTTCCCAACGGTTCGTATCGCGGCGACCTCGAGGCGCTGCCGAGCGACCAAAGGCCGCGTGCGATTTTGTCGGGATCATTCAATCCCCTCCACGAGGGACACGAAAAACTGCGGGCCGCCGCCGAGCGTCGACTCGGGTGCAAGGCCGCCTGGGAAATGGCAGTTGTGAACGTCGACAAGCCCCCGCTGGATCTGCTCACACTGGAAGATCGCTGCCAGCAATTTCACGACGCCCCGGTCGCGCTGACCCGAGCAGCGAAATTCGTCGATAAGACCGTTCCGCTCCCCAATACCGTGTTCGTGATTGGGGCCGACACCGCCGAACGGATAATTGATCTGAAATACTCGGCGGGTGACGCGGAGACACTCCGCCGCTCGATGGAACAGATCCGGTCACGGGGCTTCCGGTTTCTGGTCGCGGGGCGAATTGTCGCCGGTCAGTTTGAGTCACTGCGCTCGATCAAGCTTCCCCCGGAATGGCAGTCGCTGTTTGAAGAGCTTCCCGAATCCGAATTCCGCTGCGATTTGTCCTCGACCGAGTTGAGAAAGGCCCGTTGAATTGCACCCGCAGCCGCGTCATTCTACGCTCCTGCCGACAGTTCAGCTTCCCCCGCGCTCCGGGAAGAAGTCTGAGCGACGCTGAACCCGTTCCGCCTGAGGATCTGATGTCCGAAGTCCCCCCGAGACGCCGCAAGCGAAAAGGTTCCCAATCGCGAAACTTCGTTGATTGGAAGCAACTGATCACCATTGGAATCTGGGGGGTCATCGCGCTGGGGATCGGGCTGGCCGCGTATTCGTTCTTCTCGCAGGAGCCGGCACCTGTCGCTTCCAACCCAACCGATTCCTCAAGCCCCCCGGCTGTCGCGTCCGCCGGCGCCGCGCCGGGCGCAGGACTGGCAACTGGCTCGCCGAATTCCGCCGGCAACTCGACCGCCCCGCCCACCGTCAACCCGGCTGGTGCCACCCCGCCGAGCCAGGTGACCAAGCCGGTCAAGTCGGCCGCCGACACACAAAAGGAAGCCAACGAGTTTTTTGCCAACGGTGTCATCCCCGAACTGCAGATTCAGATCTCCGACGCCGATCTGCAGACGCTGCGCAAGGCCCCCACCTCCTTTGTGATCGGCGAACAGCGCCCTTATGTGCATGCGACGATCATCGAGAACGGCACACAGCGGTATGAGAACGTCGCGCTCAAGCTGAAGGGGAGCGCAGGCAGTTACCGCCACGTTGACGATCGCCCGGCACTCACCATCAATGTCGACAAATACCAGAAGGACTTGACCTTTCACGGCCTCAGCCGGTTTCACCTCAACAATTCGGTGCAGGATCCGACGTACATCCACGAATGGCTGACCTCGGAACTCTTCCAGGCGGCGAAAGTGCCCGTGACGAAAGTGACGCACGCGCGGGTCTGGCTGAATGGTCGCGACCTCGGCCTGTACGTGCTGAAATCCTCGTTCGACAGTTCGTTCCTCAAGCAGAGTTTTGGCAACTCCAAGGGAAATCTGTACGAAGGGGGTTTCGTGCAGGATATCGATATTGATCTGGAAAAAGACTTCGGCCAGGGAAAAGACGATCGGGCCGACCTCAAGGCGCTGCTCGCCGCCTGCCGCGAGCCCGATCTGTCCACCCGCTGGCAACTGATCGAACAGAATCTCGATATCGAGCAGTTCCTGTCGTTCATGGCGATGGAAATGATGGTGGGGCACTGGGATGGCTACACCCTGAACCACAACAACTACCGCGTCTTCTTCAGCACCGGGACCGGTCAGGCGTATTTCATTCCCCACGGCATGGATCAGGTGTTCGGCGATCCCAACGCGTCGGTGATCAATCTCCCCTCTTCGATCGTGGGGGCCGCGGTGATGCACAATCGCGATTGGCGGGCTCGCTATCGCGAGCGACTGCGGGAACTCCTCCCGCTGTTTTCCCCGGCGGACGATATCCAGAAGCGGGTCGACACCATTCACGCCCGGTTGCGACCAGTGTTGCTGAAGATGGGGGCGCAGGTGGCGGCCGATCATAATCCCAAGGTCAAGGATCTCAAAGCGCGGCTGGTCGCCCGTGCGACCAACCTGACACAACAACAGTCGCTTCCCGACCCGCGCCCGCGCGATTTCGACGAATCGGGACGTCTCGTCCTGACTGACTGGAAACCGGTGTCTGAAACCCCCGACGCGAAACTGGAACTGGTCGAGCTAAAGAATGGTCCCCAGGCGTATTCCATTCAATTCCTCGCCAAAGGGCGCTGTAACGCGTCGTGGCGCAGCAAGGCTTCGTTGGGAAAGGGAACCTATACCCTGCATGCGAAAATGAAGGCGGATCGAATCAGCACCATGGTTGAAAAAGGCCAGGTGACCGGTGCGGGGATTCGCATTGAGGGGATGAACAGCGACAACCTCCGCCGCGGAACGGTCAATTGGATTCCGCTGAAGTTCGAATTCACCGTTACGGAGGATATTCGGACGGTTGAGTTCGTGATCGAAATGCGTGCCCGACGGGGCCAGGTCTGGTTCGATACAGAATCTTTGTACCTGACTCGCGTGGAATAGATTCCATGCGACATTTTCCCGCGCGATCACCGAGACGTTTTCAGGCGACGCGAAATCCCTTGGAAGGCATCCTTGTCATCTCATTCATCGTGTTTCCATTCCTTCCTCCCTCGCACCCGCTCGCATTTT
The DNA here is from genome assembly GCA_026692825.1 of Planctomycetota bacterium. GTDB lineage: Bacteria > Planctomycetota > Planctomycetia > Planctomycetales > Planctomycetaceae > UBA10511. The sequence goes on from JAPLOC010000904.1 coordinate 4,405, forward strand.
TCCTGCTGGGAATGGATCATAACTCTCGCACCCAATATCCCCTGCCTCTGGAGCCACACCATGCGTTCCCCCATCGGCCCCCGACTGTTCGCGCTTTTTTGCGCCGCCATTGTCCCGCTTGCCATAACCACAGTGGCCCGTGCCGAGCATGACGGAAAAGTTCAGATCCTGCTGTTGGGTGACAGCACCACGATCGGCAGCGTGTGCCGCCAGACCGATCCGCAAGGGCCTCATCTGGAAGATGTCATCCGCCTGCAATTGGCGACCGACAAACAGCTTCCTCCTACCAACGTGATCAACCACGGTCGTGATGGCGAATTCATCCACGGACTTCTCACCGGGGGACGGTACGAAAAAGAGATTCGCCCGCTCCCGGGGATCGACTTCATTCTGATCCGCTATGGCCTCAACGACCTGGGACGGCGTGAGAAATTCGCCGAGAATTTCCCACAGGATCTGCGCACGCTGATTGCAAAACTGCGAGGCGATTTTCCCCAGGCGACGATCATCCCCGTCACCATCATTCCGTACCTGTCCGCCGAGAATGACGCGACGATCAATGCGGCGATCCAGCAGGCCGTAGACGCCGAAAAGCTCGAGCTGTTCGACCTTTACACACGCTATGCCGCCGAACTGAAGCATGGCCAGAATATGCTCAACTACCGTCGCTACCCTCTGTCGAAAATCCCCGAGGCGCAGCGCGACTGGCTGAAACCGTTTGTGAAGGGGGACGCGGTCGTCGTGATGGACAACCGGCTCGACGCCCACTTCCGCGACCTGCCCGGCTGGTTCAGTGACCGCCATCCCAACCTCGCGGGTTACCACGTGATTGGCGACGAGACCGCCAAATACCTCGCTCCGCGGATCAAAGCCAAGACCGGTGGCGGGACGGTGTCGTCATTGGTGGAACCCGGGGCGAAGGTGATCAAACTCGCGGGGGACATGAAATTCACGGAAGGACCGGTCTGGCTCCCCGTGGAGAAGAAATTGGTCTTTTCCGACATTCCCGCCAGCCAGCTCATGCAATGGCAGGAGGGGAAGGGATTGTCGGTGTTCCGCAAGAGCGAACAGTCGAACGGCAACCTGCTGGATCTCGAAGGGCGACTTCTCTCCTGCCAGCACGCCGCCCGGAATGTCGTGCGAACGGAGCCCGACGGCACGATTACCGTTCTGGTCGACAAATTCGACGGGAAACGATTCAACTCGCCGAACGATGTCGCTGTGAAGTCAGACGGCACCCTGTGGTTCTTCGTGTTTCGCTTCGATCCCAAATCGGGAAAAGTCGACGCCGTGATCAAGGATCTGGCAATGCCCAACGGCATCATCTTCTCCCCCGATGAATCGCGGTTGTACGTCTCTGACACGGGGGGACACCCCAAGCATCCCGATCCGGCGTTCCACAAGCTGGCGGCCGGTGTGCACTGTTATGAAATGACAAAAGAGGGAACCTTCGGCAAGAAACTCTTCACGATCAACGAGGGGAGCGACGGCATGGATGTTGATGTGAAGGGGAATCTGTACATCACCAACGGCAAGGTGAAAATCTACGATGTCGACGGAAAGCTGCTGGAGCAGATCGACACCCCCGAAGGCCCCGCGAACCTCTGTTTTGGCGGAGACGATTACAAGACCCTGTTCATCACCGCGCAGAAATCGTTGTACAGCGTGCGGATGGTGAACGCCGGCGCGAAACCGAAGGGAGCGAAGTGGTAACCGCCGCGAGGACGTGGCGTGGCTTTGTTGCCGGGAAGATCGGCCAGGAACCGCATGTTGAAAGGCTCGACCGGGAGAAGCGTACTTTCCGAGCCAGTTGACTAAAGCAACTCACTTCCGTGAGTGCGTCGACTCGCGGGGGGCGGTGTACCGGATCGCGAGGTGCGGCGTTTCCAACCGCATCTGCCCCATCGCAAGTGACTTGCAACCGGTCTCGACCAGTCCGCCAGTGAGCAAGGTGCGTTCCACGGGATAGGGAGACTTCCCGGTGACAAAAGTCTCTTCCGCCTTGGACATCAGGGCGGCGGAGTAGGTGACGTTGGGGGTCGGGGGGAGGTAGAACAACGTAGACAGCGGCTCCGATTGGCCTTTCAAGCGGATCGCGACGTTGAAATCTCCCACCAGTCCGTTCAGCATCAGCATCGTACCCTTGAGTCCGTCGGCGTATTCATAGCGATAACAGACGGGGTCTTTCACCCATTCGCGAATCTGCGCGACTGTGGGGTAGCGATCGCTGTACGACTCGGGCTGCGTGAGTGTCTGGGTCCGCGACAGGCACGCTTCGAACAACCGGGGATCCCAGCCCCCCGAATTCCAGTCCTTCGCCTCCATCGCCTTCCAGACAGCGTCGCCTCGCAGAGCCTGCAGCGCCACGACGCCGGTTTCGCCCCCTTTCCGCCGCTCGACCAGGCATTGCATCATCTCCAGCGCGTGGAAGTCGTAACTGTCGACGCTGCCGATCGACACTCCCAGAACTTCTTCGACCTCGGCACCGTACGGGAGGTCGAGGTCGGGCATGCGCCACGTCACCGGCAGCGAGGAGCCGGCGGTGAATGCGAACTTCAATTCCTTGGAAATGTCGACCATCTCCTTGGCCCACTCCCATTTCCACGACAGGTGCTTGTCGTTGAACACCGGCACCGCGCGACTGTCTTTGCGAAAGACCTCGGTGACTTGTTTGAAGAACTCGTACCGCGGGTATTTCGTCTGTTCGTATTCGCTCTTGGGATAATTCCCATGCTCGCCGATGATCAAGACGGCGTCGACCGCGAGTTTGTCACCACCGCACCGCAACGCCTGCGCGATGCTGGGATAAATCGTAAAGCCGAACTCCTCGGCCCGCTTTCGCGACAGGTCGGCCTCGGGAAACTGATCGACATACGCCGACACAACCTCGAAGGGGGGATGGTGCCAGCTTCCGTTTAACGGATAGCCCACCAGAAACCGTTCGCCCATGTGCCAGGCATGGGAACGGTACCGCCATTCGGTGGTGACGATGGCGAGCCGCTTTTTGGGGCCGGCGGGGGTGTCGGCGGCGGAGGCCAGAGAAGCGAGCAGGGGAGCCGACGTTGCGAGTTCGAGGAAAGAGCGGCGCGTGAGCATGAGGCGGGAACTCAGGGGGACGTTTTGGGGAAGGATCGTCGTGGGAATAGCGACGATGGTGCGGTCATGAGTCGATCATCGAGTTGTTCGAACGATGTAGCCGCTCACCCGTTCACTTCAACAGACTCCGCTCTAGCACCCCTTTCGCCTTTTCAAAGTACGGTTGCCAAACCATCTCGGGACGACCGTACTTCAAACAATCTCGCACCTTTTCGAGGGTGTTGCGGGCCATGTGGGGGCACTTGTTGCAGGCGCACGTCTTGCCATCCGACGCCGTGATTCCCGGAACGGGGATGTAGGTGTGCTGTGGTGCGAGTTTCTGCAGCGGATGGATCATGTTCGCTTCCGTGGCGACCAGCAAGACGCGCGGTTCGACGAGTGACACGACGAACTGCCTCATCTTTTCGGTCCCGCCGATGAAGTCCGAGTGTTCCAGCACGGTCCGCGGACATTCGGGGTGCGCCATCACGATGCTGTTCGGGTTGTTGCGTTTCGCCCGCAACAGATCCTGGATGCTGAAGATCTCATGAACTTGGCAGGCACCCGGCCAGAGAATCATCTTCCGCCCCGTCACCTCCATGAGGTATCTCCCCAGGTGTTGATCCGGAACGAACAGAATCTCTTTGTCCTGGGGTACCCGGTCGATGATCTCCCGGGCGTTGCCGCTGGTGACGATCCAGTCGCACAGACTCTTCACCGCCGCTGTCGTGTTGATATACGCGACAGTGTGGAAGTCGTGCCCCTTGGAACGCAGATCGGCCTGGTATGCGGCTAGACTGTCGGCCGGGCAACTGTCGGCGAGTGAACAGCCTGCCAGCAGATCGGGAAGCAAAACCCGTTTTTGTGGGCTGAGAATCTTCGCCGACTCGGCCATGAAGTGGACGCCGGCGAAAACAATCGTCGACTGCTTCGCCGACACCGCGTCGCGGGCCAGCTTCAGACTGTCCCCCGTGTAGTCGGCGATGTCCTGGATCTCTCCGTCGACGTAGAAGTGCGCGAGAATCACCGCGTCGTGTTCACGTTTCAGGCGGTCGATCTCGTCCATCACGGCGAGAGGATCTTCCCAGGGATCGACGAGGGGGTGAATTTCGGCGGCGGTCGACATTTTTGATCTCGAGGGTGTGTGGGTCAATTATACGCGGCACGGCGGAAAATGCGACATCCTTGCAGTCGCTTGCACTCTGCGCCATGATGCCCGGCTCACAAATTCGCCCCAACGGTTCCTCAGGTGCGCTCTCACCATGTCGTCGGAAGCAAGTTACGATCCCTACGCGATGCCGGCGGATGCCGTGCGGGAAGCTCCGGTTTCGCTGTGGGCGGCTCTCAAGCAAATTGGTCCCGGAATCATCTTGGCCGGTTCGATCGTCGGATCGGGGGAACTGATCGCCACGACCTCTCTGGGAGCCGACTGGGGATTCGTCTTTCTGTGGCTGATTTTGCTCTCCTGTGTGATCAAAGTCTTCGTTCAGATCGAGCTTGGACGCTACGCATTGTCGTCCGGTAAACCGACGCTCGGGTTCATGAACGAGTTGCCGGGACCGAAATTGGGAGTCCTTTGGGGGGGATTTTTTGGAGTCCACTGGACCGTCTGGTGGTGGTTCCTGATGCTCCTGGCGACCGTGGTGCAACTCGGGGCGATGGTCGGCGGTGTCGGGCAGGCGCTGCACATGGCGTTTCCCACCGTGACCCCTTCGATCGTGCAGTGGGCGGGAGAGTCGAGTTCGCTTGGGAAGTATCTGACCGCCCACCCGGAAAATCCCTGGGGGGTTCTCACCGCCATGGCGGCGGTCATCCTGTTGCTGTCAGGTGGTTACTCGATGCTGGAGCGGTTTACAACCGTTCTGGTCGCGGGGGTGACGGGAATCACGGTGCTGTGCGTCTGCCTGCTTCCCGCCAGCGGGCATCCGATCCCCATGGACCAGGTCGCCGACGGCATGAAGGGAAATATCCCAGTCGATCCGAAAGCGCTGGCCGCCGCCTTCGCGGCGTTTGGCATCACAGGGGTCGGAGCATCGGAACTCTTTTCATACCCGTACTGGTGCCTGGAAAAGGGTTACGCGCGGGCCGTGGGGACCAATAGCTCTGATGCCAACTGGGTGACGCGGGCCAAGGGGTGGATGCGGGTGCTGCAGCTTGATGCCTGGGTGAGCATGGTGGTGTTCACACTCGCGACCGTGTCGTTTTACTTCCTCGGTGCGACAGTGCTGCATCCCGATCCCAGCCTCCGACCGAAGGGATCGAAAGTCATCGAAGTTCTGTCGCAGATGTACGAACCGACGTTCGGCTCTTGGACGAAGATTGTGTTCCTGATCGGGGCGTGGGCGGTGCTGTTTAAGACACTGTACATCGCGTCAGCCGGGCATGCCCGTTTGACCGCCGACTTCCTGAGTCTGACTGGAGCCGTCAAATACTCGAACGCCGCATCGCGGGCTCGCATTATCCGGGGGCTCTGTGTGTTTTATCCCCTCTTGGCGCTGGCGTTTTACCTGAGTGTTGGGGATGCCAAGGCGATGGTGAATTTCGGCGGGTTCATCCAAGGAATCACTCTGCCGGTGATCTCGGGAGCCGCCATCTACCTGCGGTACTTCCGTACCGACAAGCGAATCGCCCCGGGGATTCTCTGGGATATCGTCCTGTGGGCGGCCGTATTGTCGTTGACCGCGCTGGCCGGGTGGGCGATGTTCGACTGGATCCGCACGAACTTTGGCGGTTAAGTTCAGAGAATCTCTTCGACGACCCGGCCCCGGCTGATCGGGGCCGGGCGTCCCAGGGTGTCGTGAATTTCACTCTCGGGAGCCAATCCCAGAAGGTGAAAAATCGTCGCGGTCACATCGGCGGGCCGCACGATTCCCTCGGCGGGGTAAGCGCCGTCCCTGTCGGAGGCACCAAACACCCGGCCACCCTGAATTCCCCCACCCGCGGCCGCGATTGAAAACACCGGTCCCCAGTGGTCTCGACCTCCCCGCGGATTGAAACGGGGTGTTCGCCCAAACTCCGCCAGGCACACCACCAGCGTCTCGTCGAGTTCTCCTCGTTCATCGAGTTCGGCGACCAAGGCGGCGAACGCCTGGTCCGCTGCCGGGGCCAGCACTTTGCGCAGCCGGTTGGTTTCGTCGGTATGGCTGTCCCAGCACGGGTTGTCGCTCGGCTCATCGGAACCGCGATACCAGTTCACCTGAACCAGCCGCACCCCCGCCTCAACGAATCGGCGGGCGAGCAGCACGGTCTGACCGAACGGAGTTCTGCCGTAACGATCCCGGTTCGACTCCGACTCTCCCGTCAGATCGGCGGCCTGTCGCGCTTTGGAATCGGTCAGCAGGTCGAGCGCCTGCCGTTGCCGAGCCCCGTAATTCCCGGCTCGTCCCCCGCGGTCCGCCGCCCGCAGATGTTCTTCCAATTGCTCCAGCAACGTACGGCGGTGGTCGAGCCGCGCCAGGGGCACGTCGCCATTCGTGGCGAAGCTCGCGCCGCGCCACCCGGGGGTCGCCGGCTCACAGCGAAACAGCCACGGATCGGACTGCTTGCCTAGAAAGCCTGCGTCCTGACCCGGCCAGGTGGATTGGTCGGTGTTGAAAATATGGTGTGGCAGGCGGATCGCCGCTGGGAGCAGTTGCGGGCCGGTGTGAAAATGCTGCACGACGGCGGCCACACTCGGCCAGTCATTCGGAGCGCCGGGATTGGCGTTTTCGGCGTTGAGCGGAACATGCGGCACGCCGGTCAGCATGGCATACCCACTGGAGGAATGGGCGTTATCTCCGGTCGACACCGCCCGGAGCAGTGCGATCCGATCCATCACCTGGGCGGAGTGGGGAAACAGTTCTCCCACCTGAATTCCCGGGACGACGGTATCAATCGGGGCGATCTGCCCCCGGATTTCGGCAATCGCCTTTGGTTTGGGATCCCAGGTGGAATGCTGCGGCGGGCCACCCATTAGAAATAGGACAATACACGACTTCGCCCGGCCAAACGTGGTCGACAATCCCCCGGCCCGCGCGGGACGAGCCGCCAAGTCGGTGAGCGACAAACCACAGCAAGCCAACCCGCCCACCCGCAGCACCTCCCGGCGATCCACCCGATCGCAGAGACGCCGTCCATTCGCCTGGATGCTGAACATTCTGGTACCGTGTGTGGAGGGACAAAGGGGGAGTA
>JAPLOC010000904.1:11686-12184 GCA_026692825.1 Planctomycetota bacterium
GGGCAGAATTTAGCCAGAGCCACGCCGGCCAGTAGGCGGTTATCGGCGACAACTCCCGGACGGGCGCGGCCCTACGGCAACACCTCGTCTTCGAGCCTCACCAAGTATAACCTTGAGAAAGCGACACGCGAAGCGCGGATTGCCATCAACTGACAGACTCTACTCCGCGCGGTCCGAGTTGAGACATTTTGATAGAGCCGCGCCCGTCACGAAGCGGGAGTTTGATACCACTTCCTGACGGGCGCGGCTCTCCGAAATTGTCTCGTTTCCGGCCGTGCGATGTAGAAACATGCGTTTCAATCGAGCATTCGCACACATCCTTCATCCTTCCTGCTGGACTCTCCCGGTTTCTCCCGATATATCGCCCCAAAAACCGACACTTTCCCGACCGTGGCACGAATCGGGTGTTCGAATCAATGATCGGAGCGCTGCAACGCACAGACTCTCAATGTGGCGGTTGTATTTCGCACTTTGAACTTCGGGCGGATCCAGGGCGAT
>JAPLOC010000905.1:0-464 GCA_026692825.1 Planctomycetota bacterium
GCCAGGCGACGACCACCACCCGGCAGCAGCAGTTCGCTTCCGTCAATTGACTGCGCCGTGGCAATTCCGTTGTTGGTGGAACCCAGGACGGTTTCCTCTTCGACCGCCGCGTTCAAGTACATTTGAACGTGGTAGTTTCCGAAACCTGAAATGGCGGCGGTTTCGAGCATCCAGATTCCCGATTGACTAGCTGGGGCCGATTGAAGCACTGTCGACTGGCCAGGCGACGATGGTTCAAAATTGATAAGTTTTCCGTTGCCGTCGTGAATATTTGCAACAACGAATGGCGAAGACTGATCTGGGGTGCCTGCAACACTCGGAGTTATCACAACCGACAAAGACTGTCCCTGTTCCATGGGAATTCGGTAATAGTCAACATCAGCGAAATCGATTTCGCTCGCGAACTCGGTGTCGAAACTCCAGTCATAAACTGAAGATCCGTAGGGTTGGACTGGACTGAATAC
>JAPLOC010000905.1:482-2972 GCA_026692825.1 Planctomycetota bacterium
GTCGATTGTGGTCTCAGTATTGAACTCGCCCACAGGCTCAACATTTCCGCCGAGATCTGTGGAGGTGCAATAGAATGTGTAGTGGTGGCCGTCCTCGCCCGTGAAGATCATTGAAGTGTCGGAAGTATCGGCGATTAACCTATCCTCCACCGCCCCGACTTCATGAACGTAGACCTTGTAACTGGCGATGTCAGAGTTCAACGAACCATACGCTGCAAACGCCGACCAAGTCAGCTCAAAGCTCGCCGTTGTTGAAAAATAGGGCAATGGTGCGACTACACTGAGTTCATAATCGTCGTGGACCGTGACGAACATATCTTTGTACGCCGACCTCCCTTGGCCATCAGTGACGCCGACCTGGACTTCGTAGAGATTGTCGCCATTCGCGTCGGTCGGTGACTCGAAATTTGGTTTTGCAACGAAGTCCAACCGGTTTCCCGCGCGAATCACAAATCGGTCCCGATCGGCACCGCCGGAAATTGCGAACGTGACCGATTGCGCTGGCAAGTCAGCATCGCTCGCCGACAATTGGTAGCTTAAGTAGCCGTCGCTGGAAGCGTGATTTTCATTCACCGCGGCGGTAGCCCCGGAAGTGAAAACCGGATCGTTGTCATTCACCGGCGTAACGGTGACCGCCAGATCCATCCGGGTCGTTCCGCCATTGCCATCGCTGGCCATCACCTGCACGTTGTAAACGTTGTTCGCTCCCACATCGCCCGGCGCTTCCAAATCGGGTGACAGCTTGAATGTCAGCACGCCGCCGGCGGTGATCGAAAAGAGCGCGCTGTCGACTCCGCCACTCAACGAATACGTGATCGTCTGCGCCGGCAGATCGGCGTCGGTTGCGGTCATTGTCGCGACGGCGGTCGAATTCTCGGCTACATTGACCGCGGCATTCGATGTGAAAAACGGCGTATTGTCATTGACCGGTGTCACCGTGATCGCGACGTTTTGAGTCGTCGTGTTGCCGGCTCCGTCGTTGGCGGTCACCTGAATGTTGTAGACGTTGTCCGTTCCCGCATCGCCCGGCGCTTCGAAGTTCGGCGAATTCTTGAACGTCAACAGGCCGCCGTTGGTGAGGGTGAACAGCGCCCGGTCGGCTCCCCCGCTCAGCGAGTACGTGATCGTCTGAGCGGGCAGGTCGGCGTCGGTCGCGGTGACGGTCAGCACCGTTCCCGTTCCGTTCTCCGCGAAACTGGCAGTCGCGGAGGAGGTAAAGACCGGGACGTGGTCGTCGTTGGTGATCGTGCCGACGCCGGTTCCGTCTAACGTCACGACGGGGCTGTTAAGCAACACCGATACCGAACTCGAACTCAAATTGGAAACCGCCAAATCGCGGCGACCGTCGAGATTAAAATCCGCCATGGCGACAGCGGTGGGGAAGTTCCCCGTCGCGCGGTCGATTTTTCCAAGGAACGCGCTCGCACCGCCGAGCGACGTGTTGTTGATCAAAATGGAAACCGTGTTGTTCGTTTCCGTCGGCACCGCCAGATCGGGTTTGCCGTCTCCATTCAGATCACCGACCGCAATCCCCCACGGTTTCGTCCCCGTTGCGAAATCGGTCTTCCCGGCAAAACTCGCGACGGTGGCACCGACAACCGCATTATTGAGAAAGACCGAGACAGTGCTGGAACCCTGATTCGCCACAGCCAAGTCGAGCTTGCCGTCGCCATTCAAATCGGAGATCGCCGCCGAGATCGGTAAGCTCCCGGTCTGGAATTCCGACTTCGGAGCGAACGTCGCCGAGGTTGCGCCAGGAGTGGTGGTATTCAGCAGAACTGTGACACTGGTCGAACTGTAATTCGCAAGGGCCAGATCGGGCTTCCCGTCGCCATTCAGATCGCCAATCGCGATCGATCGGACCGCGCCGCTGATCGAGACGGTGGAACGCGGCGCGAACGAGGGAGTGGTTGCGCCCCCCGCCGTCGTGTTCATCAGCACCGATGCGGAACTCTCAAAGCCGTTGGCGATCGCCAGGTCCGCCTTGCCGTCTCCATTCATGTCGCCGATGGCGATTGAGACCGGTTTCGTTCCGGTCGCGAAGTCGGTCTTCGCAGAAAATGCCGCAACGCTGGCTCCCGGTGTCATCGTGTTTAGAAAGACCGAGACGCTGTAGGAGATCAGATTCACCGCCGCCAGGTCCGGCCTGCCGTCACCATTGAGATCGCCGATCGCGATCGAACGAGGCAATGCGCCGGCCGTGAAATCGACTTTGTTGGCGAATGTGGGAGTCGTAGCACCGGGCGTCGACGTATTGAGCAGGACCGAGATCTTACCCGCGCCCCAATCGGCGACGGCCAAATCGGGCTTGCCGTCCCCATTGAGATCGCCCGCCGAAACGGAAAACGGACTGGTTTCGGTTGTGAAATCGCTTTTCGCGGAGACCTCAAAGGCCGCCGTTGGCAGGACTGTTGAATTCAGTAGAACCGAGACGTCGTTGGATGTCGAGTTGGCGGTCACGACATCGATTTTTCCGTCGCCGTTCAAGTC
>JAPLOC010000906.1:0-775 GCA_026692825.1 Planctomycetota bacterium
GAGTTCGAATTGAAGTCCGCGGTTCGTCGTCGCAGATGTTCGACAAGAAGGCATATAGCTTCAAGACGGTCGATGCGGATGGCGAAGACAAGAGTGTTTCGCTCGTCGGTTTGCCACGTGAATCGGACTGGATTCTGTACGCGTCGTACTCCGACAAATCGCTGATGCGCAATCATCTGGCATATGGACTGAGCAACAAGATCGGTCGCTACGCGCCGCGCACCCGGTTTGTGGAGCTGTTTCTCAAGGATTCGCAATCTCCCGTCGAAGAGTCTTACGTCGGCGTCTACGTGCTGGTGGAGAGCATCAAGCGAGGGAAAGATCGAGTCGATTTCTCCAGGCTGAAAAAGGACTCGGGCGGTCAGATGTCGGGGGGTTACATTCTGAAGTGGGACCGCGTCGACGGCCCCGAGACCTATTTCACCAGCGAATTGGGGACAGTTCTGGGTTTCGTGTCGCCACGGGGCGACCGGCTCGACGACGAGCAGCGCGCGTTCATCAAAAGCGACTTCAGCCGTGTCGAACGAGTGCTGGCGGGGCGTGACTTCCTCGACCCTCAGAACGGTTACGCACAGTTTGTCGACAAAGATTCGTTCATTGACTTCTTTCTTCTGAACGAGCTGTTCAAGAATGTCGACGCGTATTTCCTGAGTACGTTTCTGCACAAACAGGATGACGGCAAGCTGCATCTGGGGCCGGTTTGGGATCTGGATCTCAGTTCCGGCAATGCATCTTACGGCGGTGTCTGGAACGCGGAAGGCTGGATGTTGTTTCC
>JAPLOC010000906.1:814-2867 GCA_026692825.1 Planctomycetota bacterium
CGCGGCTGCTCAAACACTGGCGAACGCTGCGCGGCGACCAGTTCGCCGACAAATCGCTCTTCGCGATGATTGACCAGACGGCGTCTCAACTGGAATCCGCTCAACGCAGAAACTTCGAGCGGTGGCCAGTTTTGGGAAAATACGTCTGGCCCAATCCGAGACCCTATCCGAAGACCTACGCCGGCGAAGTGGACAAACTGAAGAATTGGCTCGCGAAACGTCTTGATTGGATGGACGCGAACATTGAGCAACTGGCGGAAGGCGTGAGAATTCCGAGCCGGTGAATCTGTGACAGCGGACGCTCAAGTTTTACTCCGCACGGCACCAAATCAGATGCGCCGGCCACCATCTGCCTTGCCCAAAGACCAACTCAGCCGCCCCGCCAACTCGGGTTCAATGTCACTTATTTTGACGGCCCGCTTGGAGGCTTACTCCGCGCGATCTGCGCTACGCCATTTTGATCGGGCCGCGCCCGTCAGGAAGCGGGAACTTGATACCGACTCCTGAAAGGCGCGGCTCTCCGAAATTGTCTTGCTTCCGGCCGTGCGAGGTAGAGATGCACGGCGGACTGCCATGATGACTTCGCCCGCTTGAGGGTGTCGCTCAGGCTCGGACGGAGTGACGCCGTGAGCGGCGGTGTCGCACGACGATCAAACCCAGCGCTCCAACTCCAGCCAGCACGATCGTGGACGGTTCAGGACTCGGGCCCGACACGAAATTGAACTCGGCGTGGATCCCATTCATTCCCGCATCCGTCGCGTCAAACGTACCCATGTTGAGATTGAAATCATAGTTTTGGCCATTGACAATCGAACCCAAAAATCCAGCACCGGCGAAATTCCCGTCGATGAACGACACATAGGGGAATCCTCCTCCCATGTAGGCATCGTCGTTGGTTTCGTTCAACGTCACCCCCCCCAACACCAGACTCAAGTGGTTTCCCGAACCGTTGTCAAAATAGACGATTCCGGCCCCCACTCCGTTGTATGCACTGTCGTCGTATGAGCCCGATAGTGTAATCGTCTCGCCACCGCTCAGTCCAAACGCATTGCCTGGGTCCGCAGTTAAAACGGTTGCATCCACCGAGAAATTGACCGTCCCGGCGTTCGCTTTACTCATCCCCCCCAAAGCTGCCAGACTCAACACTCCCAGTGCGACTACCCGCAGGCCGGTCACACGCGCCACCAGCGCCAATCGACTGCTCATCTTGCCTCCCGACATTGTCGCGCTCCTGAAATGGAACCCAAAACGAAAGAACCGAATTCGAGTATTCTGTAAAACCAGATCTGGTTTGTCAAGCGGCCATCACCCCGGCGAAAACTGTGGATTCACATTGGTTTCGCCGGCTCGATACGATCCCCCCAGACTCGACAGATTCCCATTCTGGTTGACATGCTGTAACGGTTGATTTCCACCGCCGGTCTACAATATCGGCGGACTCTTCGCACCGCATGGAATGAATCGCTCATGACACCCCCTCGCATTGGTCCGATGCTCATCACTCTGGGATTCGTGTGTGCCTTCGGAGGTCTCGATTTCCCAGCGACGGGAATCGCCGGCGAGCCGGTCGAACCAATTTCGTTTCGGCACGCAGGGATCATCGCTGTCTGGAACGCGAACGCTGGTAGCCTGTCGTTCGGAAAGGGACAGACGCTGGCTCTCGTCGATGATGGCTGCGATCTGACGATGCCTGAATGGTCAGAGCCGGCACCTAAAAGTCGCCCCAAAGTTCTCGTCTCGTATGACAGCGTCGACGGCGACGACAATCCGAAACACGAAGGGAAGGGCTATCACGGTTCGACGATTGGGATTCCCTCATCGCTCAACCACAACGGACGCCAAGGTGTCGCCTACAACAACCAGGTCGCGGTCATTCGCGCGCTGGAATGCTGCCACTGCAACGTGCGCGACAGCCAAACTTTGGCCGCCGGCCTGGAATGGATCGTGAAAAATCACGAGAAGTACAAGATCACCACGGTCAATCTCGCCCCGGTCGATGATCTCGAACACGGCGAACCGGTCCCGACCGAGATCGATCAACCGCTGGCGAAAC
>JAPLOC010000907.1 GCA_026692825.1 Planctomycetota bacterium
CGTGAGCGGGTCGGGCAAGAGTTCGCTGGTCAACGATATTTTGTGGGAGGTTCTCAATCGCGATCTCAATCGGGGCGAGGGTGCTCCCGGGGCGTTTGAAAAACTGACCGGTCTGGAACTGCTCGACAAGGCGATCGACATCGACCAGTCGCCGATCGGACGGACCCCGCGTTCGAATCCCGCGACCTACGTCAAACTGTTCGATCTGATTCGCGATCTGTATTCCCAACTTCCCGAAGCGAAGATTCGTGGCTGGAAACCGGGGCGGTTCAGCTTCAACGTCGAAATGGGACGTTGTGAGGCGTGCGAAGGGAATGGCTCCAAGCGGCTTGAAATGGACTTCCTCGCTGACGTCTGGGTGACCTGCCCGGTCTGCAACGGGAACCGATTCAAACACGAAACGCTGGAAGTGCGGTTCAAGGGGAAAACGATCGCCGAGGTTCTCGATATGGATGTGCAACAGGCACTCGTCCATTTTGAGAATGTCGCGCCGATCGCGAAACTGCTGCAGACGCTGCACGATGTGGGACTCGACTATTTGAAATTGGGGCAGGCCTCCCCCACGCTCTCGGGAGGTGAGGCGCAGCGGGTGAAACTCGCCCGTGAACTGGGGAAGAGGTCGACGGGACGCACGATCTACCTGCTCGACGAACCGACGACGGGGCTGCATTTCGCCGACGTCAAGAAACTGCTCGAGGTGCTGCGCGGTCTGGTCGACAAGGGGAACACCGTGCTGGTTGTCGAACACAACCTGGATGTGATCAAGACCGCCGACTGGGTACTCGATCTCGGTCCGGAAGGGGGCGCGGGGGGAGGACGATTGGTCGTCGCGGGAACCCCCGAGACGGTCGCCGCCCATCCCGGTTCTCACACCGGCCGCGCGCTTCGGAAACTGCTCCCCGGTTTCTCCGAGGAGACTCTCTCCACGAAAAACGGAGGGGCAGATAAAGGGGACACCCATTCTGTGGGTCGAACCGCTCCGTCGCCGTTCGACGCGTCGCGCCCGATCGTGGTGAAAGGGGCCAGCCAGCACAATTTGCAGAATGTCGATATCGAGCTGCCCCGACATCAGATGAGCGTCTTCTGCGGACCGAGCGGTTCGGGCAAGAGTTCGCTCGCGATGGATACGCTGTACGCCGAAGGACAAAGGCGGTATGTCGAATCGCTCTCTGCCTACGCCCGGCAGTTCCTGGGACAGATGCCCAAGCCACGGGTCGACCATGTCAGCGGGCTGTCACCGGCGATCGCGATCGAACAGAAAACGGTGGGCAACACTCCGCGATCCACCACCTGCGAATTCTGTTCGCCCGCCTCGGCCAGGCGTATTGCCCCCAGTGCGACATTCCGGTCGAAACCCAGTCGACCGACCAGGTGGTCGCCCAACTCCTCGCACGCCCCGATCAATCGAAACTGCTGCTGCTCGCCCCCCAGGAAGTCGAGGTGGGTGACTCTTACGCGAAACTCTGGGACCGTCTCCGCGGACAGGGTTACCGCAGAGTCCGTGTCAACGGGACGACGTATACCGTCGATGAGGTTCCGGAACTCGACCGTCGCAGCAAACATCAGGTCGAAATTGTGGTCGATCGCGTGACGGTGGGGGTGGGAACGCGTAAGCGGTTCGCCGAGTCGGTGGAACTGGCTCTCGACCTGGGTCGGGGCTGGTTGCGTGTCGCCGAGATTGATGACACCCGTCCCGAACCCGACTGGCGGGTCGACAGTTTCAGTCTCCACCGCGCCTGCCAGAAGTGCGGCACAAGTTTTGAGGACCTTTCGCCGAACAACTTTTCATTCAACAGTGTGCTTGGCTGGTGCCAGACCTGCGAGGGGTTGGGGACGCAGCAGGGAACCGACA
>JAPLOC010000908.1 GCA_026692825.1 Planctomycetota bacterium
TCTTCTTCGTACTGTTTGAGATAGATGCGATCAGACTTGCCAAACACCTTCCAGTCGACATACCGCAGGTCATCCCCGGGGACGTATTCGCGGTGCTCGGCGAATTCGATGGAGAACCCGCGAAACGGGCTTTTGTGCAAACCCGAAACATATCCTTCGACAATCAGCCGGGCTTTCAGATCCAGCCCGTTGAGTTTCGCCAGGGTCGCGGGATCGAGGTATTTCTGATGGGCTTCCATGGGGCGCTAGGCGGTCTTGAACACCGGCTCCAGCGTCTTTTTTTCCGCGAGCGATTGCGGATCCTGGGGGATCATCTCGGCGAGCCGGGCGACGATGTCGTCGGGACGGATTCCCTCGGCTTCGGCGTTGAAGTTGGTCATCAGGCGATGCCGCAGGACGGGGGCGGCGACCGCCCGCACGTCTTCGGTACTCGCATAAGGACGCCCGTGCAGCACCGCCCGAGCTTTCGCGCCCAGGACCAGATATTGACTGGCGCGGGGGCCGGCCCCCCAACTGACGTACTTCTTGATGAAATCGGGGACACCCACGCCGCGGTTCCGTGTCAGACGGGTGAACTGCATGGCGTAGCGGATGACATGGTCGGCGACGGGAACGCGCCGGACGAAATGCTGAAGCGCCCCGATTTCCTCGCGGGACAAGGTCTTGGACGTGACCGCCTGCGTGTCGGCGGTGGTTTGCCGAACGATGTGAAATTCTTCGTCTTCCGTCGGGTAGTCGACCATCACGTTGAACATGAACCGGTCAAGCTGCGCCTCGGGGAGTGGATAGGTTCCCTCTTGCTCGATCGGGTTTTGCGTCGCCAGCACGAAGAACGGCTCGGGGAGCATATGCCGCTGCCCGCCCACGGTCACCTGATGCTCCTGCATCGCCTCGAGGAGCGCCGCCTGGGTTTTCGGCGGAGTGCGGTTGATTTCGTCGGCGAGGACCACATTCGCGAAGATCGGTCCGGGAATAAACCGAAAGGCCCGGGCACCGGTCGCCTTGTCCTCTTGAATGACCTCGGTTCCGGTGATGTCGGCGGGCATCAGATCGGGGGTGAACTGAATGCGGCTGAACGAGAGATCGAGACAGTCAGCGAGCGTTCGAATGAGCAGTGTCTTGGCCAGTCCGGGGACGCCAACCAGCAGGCAATGTCCGCGGGCGAACATCGCGATCAGAATTTCTTCGATCACATGCTGCTGCCCGACGATGACCTTTCCGACTTCGGTGGTGATCCGCCGGTACGCTTCGCCCAAGCGTTCGACGGACTGCAGATCGGCCTCGGCGGGCAACAGAGTCACGGAATCGGCGTCGCTCACGAGCGAAAGCTCCTGAAACCAAAGGGGAAAGGTGGTCCGTCATCTTGACGGGGGACAATGGCGATTGTCAACGACGCCCCGTGACACGGGTACCTGACTGGAATTTGCCAGCACTGCAACTCGGTCAGTTCTTGTTTCGCTGCGCAGGTTTTCAAGCGGCAATGTCCATCAAGCGATCAAGGTGCTGGACCGACGCTGCGGAGTTCGCTGGCCGACTTGACCCGTAACGGACTATCATTCGCTTTCACCCCACCTTCCCTCCAAGACGGCCCTTCTCGAGAATGTCGCAGCCCGACCCCAGCCGGACCTCTGATCCTGGTCCGCGCCCCATGTCCTTCCAGGCTCCCCAGGGGGATCTGGCGATGATGGCCGGGTCGGCCAGTCCCCAGTTGGCGCAGGCGATCGCCCGCGAACTGGGCCTCCCGCTGACCCCCGGCCAGGCACAGTATTTCAGTGAAGGGAACGTGTTTGTCCGCGTGCTGGAGAACGTGCGCGGACGAGATGTGTACGTGATCCAGGGGGTGCATTACCCCGTCAACGACAACTTCATGGAGTTGCTCTTCTGGATCGACGCGCTCAAACGGGCGAGCGCCCAGCAGGTCACCGCGGTCATTCCGTTCTTCAGTTACGCCAAAGGGGATAAGAAAGACGAGCCGCGCGTTTCGATTCGAGCCCGGGTCTGCGCCGACGCGATCGAGGCGGCGGGTTGCGATCGCGTGTTGACGATGGATCTGCACAGCCCGCAGATCCAGGGGTTTTTCCATATCCCGGTCGACCACTTGTACAGTCGGCATGTGCTGTGTGAACATGTTCGCAAACTGGCGATTCCCGATCTGGCAGTTTGCAGTCCCGACATCGGATTCGCGAAGGATGCCGTAGCGTTCGCCAATCTGCTCGGGGTTCCCATGGCGATCGGCCACAAGATTCGCCCGGCCCACGATGAAAAGGCGGTGGTGCTGGAATTGATCGGCGATGTCCGCGACAAAAACGTGTTGCTGGTGGACGATTTCACCATCACCGGGGGGACGTTGATCGCCATGGCCGACGTGCTGAAGGCGCGAGGCGCGAAGGACATTTACGCCGCCGTCACGCACGCGGTACTCTCCCGCGGAGCGGCGGCCCGCATCGGGGCGAGTTCCATCAAGCAGATGTTCGTCACCGACACCATCGAATACCGGATGGAGCCGTTCCCGCCCAACATTTCGGTCGTCAGCATCGCGCCCCTCTTCGCGCAGGCGATTCGTTCCATTCATGACCGAACCAGCATCAGCGGTCTGTTCCCTGAACGCCCCGTGCCTCGCAAATAGCCCTCAGGATTCGCACCATGTCCCGCGCTCTTTCCTTCGGCCGAATTCCTCAATGGCTGATTGTCGTCGCGTTGTTTCTGCTGGTTCCGACCAAACGGTGCGCGGTTCACGCCGGCAACGAAGCATACTCGAACGCCCCGAATTCCTGCGCTGATGGCAGGACCCGGGTTGTGGTGACCGTCCGCGACTCCGCCAGGAAATCGCCGCTGGGCTGTCGGGTCTATTTGAAGGGGAACGACGGGAACCACTACTTCGCGAAGTCGACCACAGCCGACGGGTCGGCCTTGATCTACAACGTCGAGCGATCTCCCACGAGTCTCGAAAAGCACACCACGGTCTCCGCGCATCCGTTCGAATTCGACGTCCCCCGGGGGATCAAGTTCACTCTCAGCGTGGAGCGCGGCAAAGAGTACGTTCCCCACGTTCAGGAGTTCCTCAGCGACGCGAAAGAACAGCAGCTCGAAGTCGCACTGCGGCGCTGGGTCGATATGCCAGCCCGCGGCTGGTATTCCGGGGACACCCATGTTCACCGAAAACTCGAAGACTGTCCGAATCTGGTCGAGGCCGAGGATTTGCATGTCGCGTTCCCGCTCACGTACTGGGTCCGCGACGCCTACTTGCCGGCTGACCGAGGTCCCCAAGCTGAGGGGGTGAAGCCGGAACTGATCCGTGTGGGCGAAAACCGCTTTTTGTGGCCGGTGAACACCGAATACGAACTGTTCACCGTCAACGGCAAGGCGCACACGCAGGGGGCGGTGTTTGTGTTGAACCACAAACAGCCATTGTCGCTGGCGGCACCACCGGTCGCTCCGATCGCCCACGAGGCACACGAGACCGGGGCGCTTTTGGACCTCGACAAGCATTCGTGGAACTGGACGGTGATGATCGTGCCACAGATGAAGGCCGACCTGTTTGAACTCGCGAACAACCACGTCTGGCGGACGAATTTCCTGTTTCGCAAGTGGACGATCGAGATGACCCCAACCGACTGGGGGCTCAAGATCGGTCCCGAAGGCGTCGACGAAGAGGGGTGGATCGACTGGGGCTTTCAAACATACTACGCGTTCCTCAACTGCGGTTTCCGGTTGCGTCCGACCGGGGGCACAGGGAGCGGCGTCCATCCGGTACCCCTCGGTTTCGGTCGAGTCTACGTACATGTCGATGGCGAATTGACCTACGAGAAATGGATCGCGGGACTGAACGCGGGACACAGCTTCGTGACGACCGGACCGATGCTGCTGGCCGACTTCAATGGACAGCGTCCCGGGACGGTGTTCAAGAACGTCGCCGGTAACGACCGCACCGTGCATGTGAAAGGGACTGCGGAAAGCCGGTCGAAAATCGAGCGGCTGGAAGTGATTGTCAACGGAGAAGTCGCTCGATCGATCGAGCCGGCGAACAAACGACTCGGGTCCGACGCGTACGTCAGTGCGTTTGACGTGGAGATTCCGCTGGATCATTCGGCATGGGTCGCGGTCCGGTGTCACGAACGGGACGCCGAGGGACGGATGCGTTATGCGCACACCGCCCCCGTCCACTTGGAAATCGACGGACCGGTCCGGCCGAGGCGGCGCGAGGTGAACCACTTCATCGAGCGTATGCAGCATGAAATCGCCCGCAATCGGGGCGTCCTGGCGGATTCGGAAGTCGCGGAATACGAACAGGCGCTTGCGATTTATCAGGAGATCGCGAAGCGGGCTCGCGACTGATCACGCCCCCCGGGGGACTTGAACGAATCGAGTCAGTCGATAGCATCACCGGTTCAATTCCAACGAACCTGATTACTCACACTTCAACAAGGCGGCCATGTCACAGGAATTCGCATCAAGAGTCGCGCTCGTCACCGGAGGTTCGCGCGGAATCGGGCGGGCGATCGCCTTGCAACTGGCCGCTGGCGGAGCCGACGTGGCGATCAGTTACGCCAGTCGCCCGGGGCCGGCGGATGAAACCGTGGCGGCGATCAAGGCGCTGGGTCGCAAAGGGGCGGCGTTTCGTTGCGACGTCCGCAGCCAGGAGGATGTCGACGCACTGGTCGCGGGAACCCGCGCCACGCTGGGACCGATTGATCTGCTGGCCCATTGCGGTGCCATCAGCAACACCAGTTCGCATGAAGACCTGACATTCGACCGCTGGGCCGAGACGATCGACGCCAACCTGCACGGAGCGTTCCGCGCGGTGTTCGCGGTCAAAGACGAGATGATCGCCCGCAAGTTTGGACGCATTGTTTTGCTCTCTTCGGTGGCCGCCCTGCGTCCCCGGGCGAAGCAGATTCACTACTCTGCGGCCAAAGCGGGTGTCATCGCTCTGGCCCGCTGCTGTGCCGAGGCGTTCGCGCCGAGCAA
>JAPLOC010000909.1 GCA_026692825.1 Planctomycetota bacterium
CCACGCGAAGCGGGAATCAGTTGCGACATCATCCGCGAACTGGGGCCAAAGATTCCGCTGTTGGGAGTCTGCCTGGGACATCAGGCGATTGGAGAGGCGCTGGGGGGCCGGGTCATTCGCGCTCCCGAGCCTGTTCACGGCCGGACGTCACGGATTGAGCATCATGGTCGCAACCTGTTCCGCGACCTGCCGAATCCAATTCGGGCGACGCGGTACCACTCGTTGATCGTGGAAGCGGAAACACTCCCGGATTCGCTGCGGATCGTCGCCACGACAGCCGACGGAATTCCGATGGCGATTGAACACCGGGAATGGCCGGTTTACGGTGTTCAATTCCATCCCGAATCGATTCTGACCGAAGGGGGACACCGATTGCTGGCCAATTTTCTGCACCTTGCGGGACTGGTTCCAGGCGAACTTCCCCCGGGAGATCGTCCCCCAGCTCTGGACCCCGACGAGGCCCGGCTGGTCGAGATGCTGCGCACTCGCCCGATTCACTGGTGAACGAAAGTTTGCGAACATGGACCGTTGGAAGGCCAAGTGCCACTCGTTGCGGATCAGTCTGAAACGGCTGGGAAAATGGGAGGGCGAGGCTCCTGCCGAGCCGCCAGTGTGTTACCGCATTCCAAAAACCGCCGTCTGGAGTGCCGCCGACGTCAATTTGAATCCGCCAAAACGGTTCGATTGGTCGACGAGCGCTGCCCCGCGAACGGTTTC
The DNA here is from genome assembly GCA_026692825.1 of Planctomycetota bacterium. Classification (GTDB taxonomy): domain Bacteria; phylum Planctomycetota; class Planctomycetia; order Planctomycetales; family Planctomycetaceae; genus UBA10511. The sequence continues at coordinate 718 of JAPLOC010000909.1, forward strand.
TGGCGCGCGATCGCACACTGGTGGCTCTCGCGGCGCGATGCGAAGACACCGCTTGCCCCACGTGGGAGACATCGCGCGGGCGGGGCGTCATATCTGCGCAGGCGAAATCAATGTGCGTGCAACGGCGGCTGCGCCGCGATGAATTCGATAAGTCGACGGTTTTGATCCTGGACGGCTACCTATGCCGCTCGCCGCCCCCTGTCCCGCGCGAGCGCCGAAGTGACGCACCATTCGCACAGTGCGACGAAGTTCATACCGGCATGAGCCGCCGCTTTCGGTACCAGACTATGGTCGGTGAATCCGGGAATTGTGTTGACTTCCAGGACAAACGGTCGACCGAGTCGGTCCACCATCACATCAACCCGGGCCACCCCCTTTGTTCCGACAGCGGCACAGGCGTCTCGCGCGACTCGACTGACCATCGCGGCAACTCCTGAGCCGTCATCGTCGAACTGGTAGCGTGTATCGTCGGCGTGGTACTTCGCGTCATAGTCGAAAAATGTGTGATCGGTACCGATGCGAATCGGTGGCAGGGGGTGCGAATCGAGCAAGCCGACGGTCCATTCCGCTCCGTCGATCGCCTGCTCCAACACCACCACGCGACCATATCCAAACGCGATTTCGAGCGCGTCTCCGAGCTGTTCCTCATCGCGGACGATCGTCACTCCCAGACTGGACCCCTGCTGATCGGGCTTGACGACCAGTGGAAATCCCAGCCTCCGCGCCTGCGCCGCGCACTGCCCAGGCGACAGCGTGGAATCCACAACCAGCCACGGCGGCGTGGGAACACCGTTCTGTACAAACCGCTGCTTCGCCGCGAGTTTGCTGAATGAGATCCGTGAGGCGTTCGCCCCACTCCCCGTGTACGGAATCCCCAATGTGTCGAGCAGATCCTGAACGGTGCCATCCTCGCCAAACTCGCCATGCAGGGCGAGAAAGGCCACGTCAATCCCCCGCCAGTCGAACTTCGCCACATCCGTAAATTTCGGGTCGATCTCGCGAACCGTGTGTCCGCCGGCCCGAAGCGCCGCCGCGACCGCCGCGCCACTCTTCAGGCTGACTTCCCGTTCCGCCGACGGACCGCCGG